>JAOUDR010000037.1 GCA_029859185.1 Gemmatimonadota bacterium | reverse complement strand
GCCTTCGAGGACTTCGTACACGGGCTCGACGCAGCCAAGGGCGTCGGCGTCGGCCGGGACATCGTCGGACGGCGCCCCGCCGACGCGATACCCCGTACAGACGGGAATCTCAGCGAGCGTGTCCAGCACATCGAGCTTCGTGACGGCCAGGTGCGTGAGGCCGTTCACGCGCGCCGCGTAACGAACCACGACCGCGTCGAACCAGCCACACCGCCGCGGGCGGCCCGTCGTGGCGCCAAACTCGGCCCCAAGCGTCCGCAGTTGTTCCCCGCGGGCCTCGTCCGCCTCGGTGGGCAGCGGTCCGTTCCCCACGCGCGTCGTGTACGCCTTGACCACGCCCAGCACCACGTCAATAGCCGTCGGTCCGATACCCGCCCCCACGGCCGCGCCACCGGCCGTAGTGTTCGACGACGTGACGTAGGGATAGGTGCCGTGGTCCACGTCGAGCAGCGCGCCCTGCGCGCCCTCGAGCAGGACGCGCTGTCCGGCACGGAGCGCGTCCCAGGTCGTACGGCCGGCATCCACCGTGAGCGGGAGGAGACGCGGCGCCAGCCGCTCCACGAGCGCCACGTGCTCCGCCTCGGAAGCACGCTCCTCGACCTCGAGCATCGCGAGCACCCGGTTGGCCCGCGCCGTTCGCTCGACAACCAGATGGCAGGCGCGGTCGATGTTCCGGAGGTCGCCGACACGAATGCCTCTGCGCCCAATCTTGTCTTCATACGCCGGTCCGATGCCACGGCCGGTCGTCCCGATCTTCTGCTGCCGCTCCGACGCCTGGTCGAGCAGCTTGTGATATGGGAGTACCAGATGCGCGCGATCGGAGATCCGGAACCGTCCGTCAATCGACACCCCGCGCGCCGCCAACTCCTCCATCTCGCGCAACATGGTCTCCGGATCGAGTACGACGCCGTTGCCGATGAGACACCGGGTCCCCTCGTGCAGGATGCCGGAGGGGATCTGGTGCAGGATGAACTCCTCGTCACCCTTGACCACCGTGTGGCCCGCGTTGGCCCCGCCCTGGTAGCGCACCACCAGATCGGCGCGCTCCGCGATGACGTCCACGATCTTCCCTTTGCCCTCGTCACCCCACTGGGCGCCGACGACCACCACGCACTGCCGCTTGGGTCCGAACATCCCCACCTCGCAGCCCAAAAAAAGAGCCCCGGGGGATTCCCGGGGCATCCTCTGGCGCAAGCTAAGGGGCGGAGAAAGCGAGGTCAATCAGTAGCCACCACCCTGACCCCACCCGTCCGGAGTGCCGCCCCGATCCGATCCCGATCCCGGTCGCCGAGGTCCGCGAGCGGGGGTCGCACCGGTCCACCGACCCGGCCCACGACATCGAGCGCTGCTTTGACCCCGGGCACCCCCAACTCGCCCACCACGAGCTTGTTGATCGGGGTCAGCCGCTCCTGGGCCGCCCCGGCAGCCGCGCGGTCTCCGCTGCTCCAGGCATCCCACACCTCGCACGCGAGCGTCGTGGCAGGGTTCGCCACCGCGAGAATCCCGCCGGCCGCGCCAAGCTCCAGGGCCGCGTAGAAGTGACTGCCGGACCCCATGAAGTGCGCCCAGCCAGGTGTAGCTGCCGCGTAGGCGGCGAAGTTCTTGAGGTCGCCGGAAGAATCCTTGACGCCCACCACGTTCGGGTGATCGGCCAGCGCGGACAGGAGCCGGTCCGCCAACGCGACATGCGTGTACTTGGGGATGTTGTAGACGAGCACAGGCACGGGCGATCCGTCCGCCACGCGTCGGAAATGGTCCGTGAGGGCGGCGGGCGAAAGGGAACCGCCGTAGTAGGCCGGCGCCCGCACCAAGACGGCGTCCGCCCCGAACTCACCCGCCACGCGACAGGCTTCCAGCGTTGCTCGCGTGGATTCCCGGCCGGCGCCCACGACGAGGGTCCGCTCCGGCGGGACCACGTCGCGCAACCACTCCACCAGCTGGCGGAACTCCGCCTCGTCGAGCAGGCTCGCCTCGCCTGTCGATCCCGTCGCGACGACGCCCTGCACGCCGTCCGCGAGGCAGGCCCGCGCGTTGTCGCGCAAGGAGACCGGCGCGAGATCCCCCGTGACCGGATCGAACGGCGTCGTGACGGGCACCAGGACGCCACCCAACGGCGCGCGGTCGGTCATGACCCTTCCGAGAATGCCGAGGGATCGCGGGCCACCGTACGCGCCACCTCGGGCCGGACCACCTTGGCCTCCACGAGGTCGACCAGGTGCTGATCGAACGTCTGCGTACCTACCTCCTCCCGCCCCGCCGCAAGCAGATCCGTCAACGGGCCGCTCACGTCCGGATCGTGCAGCGCGGCCCGCACTTCGGCCGTCCCCCGCAGCACCTCGACTACGACCACCAGACCTTCACTGGTAGCGCGCGGGATCAACTTCTGGGCGATGACGGCCGTCAGGGACTCGACGAGCCGGACGCGCGCCGCCGGCTGATCGGCGGCGGGGTAGAGCCCCATGAGGCGATCGACGGCATGGGCCGCGTCGGGCGCCGTCATGGTGGAGATCACCAGGCGTCCCATGTCGGTCGCGCGCAGGGCCCCCCGGAGCGTGGGCAGGTCCGGCAGATCCCCGAGGACGATCACGTCGGGATCCTGGCGCATGGCGGTTCTGAGCCCCGTTTCCACGTTCTCCGTGTCCATCCCGACTTCCCGCTGGGTGACCGACGATTTCACGTCCCGGTGCAGGAACTCGATCGGGTCCTCGATCGTCACCACGTGCCGCGTCTGATTCGTGTTGATGTGGTGGATTAACGCAGCGACCGTGGATGTGCGCCCGCTCCCGGCTCCGCCGACGATCAGGACCAGACCGCTTTCCGCTTCCGCAATGCGCGCGAGGGCCAGCGGGAGATCGAGTCGCTCGAGGGTAGGCACGTCGAACGGGATGGCCCGCAGCACCAGCATGAATGACGATCGCTGGCGCAGGATGTTCACCCGGAAGCGCCCGATGCCGGGCGACCCCCACGAACAGTCGTAGTCACGGATCTGGTCGATCCGCTTCCGGTCTTCCTCGTTCGGGATCAGATCGAGCGCGATCGCGCGCGTCTGCTCGGCGGTGAGGCGCTGCTTGGTCAGGGCCTTGAGGACCCCGCCGATGCGTGCGCGAAACACATCCCCCGCCTTGATATGGATATCGGACGCGCCGCGCTCCACCGCCGCCTTGATGATGTTCTCCATCGCCGCCTAGTACTCCCGGTCCAGGTTTACCAGATTGCGCAGCCGCCGCCCGCTGCGGTACCGGCGCACGTTGTCCACGATCAGCGCGGTCTCACGCTCCCAGAACCGATCGGTGACCCCGCTGACGTGGGGCGACACCAGCACCCGAGGATGGGTCCACAGTGGGTGCGTACGCGGCAGTGGCTCCCGATCGAACACGTCGAGCACCGCGCCGCCCAGGCGCCTGTCGAGCGCCGCGAGCAGCGCCGCCTCGTCCATCACCTCGCCCCGGGCCACGTTGATAACGTAGGCACCCTTGGGCAGCGCCGCGAGCACGCGACGGTTCACCAGCTGCCGCGTCCGGGTCGTATGGGGTGCCGCGACGACCAGCACGTCCGACCGGCGGGCCAGCGCCACTAGCTCATCCGGGCCCCCGACCCACTGTACCCCACGCGGCGGCCGGCGGGTCGGCGTACGGCGCACGGCGGACACGGGCATGCCGAGCGCCTGGCAGCGGCGCGCCACCGCCCGGCCGATCCCGCCCAGCCCGATGAGGCCGACGCGCGTGCCGGCGAACTCCCGCACGCTGACCGTGCCGTCCGTGAACACGTCCTTCGCCCAGCGCCGCTCCCGCTGGGCGGCCACCACGTCGTGGAATCCGCGCAGGCAGAATCCGATGGCGGCCACGACCCAGTCGGCGATCGGCTCGGCATGCACGCCGCGCGAGTTCGTCAGCCGCGCGCCGGTGGCCCGGAACACGGGCGTGATGCTCGCGCCGACGCCTGCGGCGGCCGTGTGCGCCCACCGGAGCGTCCCGTGCGCCGCGGCCACGACGCTGCTCGGCACGCCCCATCCGATGTATACCTCCGCACCTGCCGCGGCCCTGACGGCCGCGGCACTGCCTGCGCCGCCATCCCCATCGCTGGAGGCCCGGGCTCGCACCGGCACGACGGTCCACCCGCGGCCGCCCGCCCGCCGCACCGCGCGTAGCACGGCCGGTGGAGCACTCCAGACGGGGCGGGTCGAGGCGAGGTCGACGACGACGCGCGTCATTCGCTGATCGACAGGTGGTAGCTCCCGGTCGCGTCCAGGAGCGCCCGACGCGTCTGGTCGTGCTGGTGCGGCCTCCCCCGCACCGTGAACGCCAACTGCGTGCGGCCGTCGCGCGCTGGCTCGGCGCGCATGTCCACGATCGTCAGGCCGCTGGCTCGGATCATGGTTTCGATCCGCTCCACTTGATCCATGCCGGGAGGGACTTCGACGGACACGGTCACCTCGGTCGCCTGCTGACGGACGTGCCCCTCGACCCAGCCGAGGCCGCGCAGCACCAACAGCAGGAGCAGGGTGACGCCGACCCCCTCGAACACCGCCCCGGACCCGAGCGCCACGCCGATTGCGGCCACCACCCAGATCGTGGCGGCGCTCGTCAGTCCCGAGACGGCGCCGCGGGAGTGCAGGATCGCCCCCGCGCCGATGAACCCGACGCCCGTCACGATCTGCGCCGCCACCCGCCCCGGATCACCGCGTGGCGTGCCGAGGTAGACGGACAGCTGCGTGAAGAGCGCGGCGCCGATGCAGATCAGGATGTTCGTACGAAGCCCCGCGGCCTTTCCCCGCAGCTCGCGCTCCAAGCCCACCGCGCCGCCGCAGAGGATAGCCAGCAAGACGGCACTGAGCAGATCGAGCCGCAAGAGCTCCACCACCTGCGGCCAGAGGACGGTCAGGGACGTACGCGGGCCCCCTGGATCGGGAGGAATCCCATCGCGGCGCGTACCGCGTCCATGGTCTCGCGGGCCATGGCGTGGGCGCGGCGCGCGCCATCCGCGAGGATCTCGTGCACGCGCTCGGGTTGCGCTTTGAGCGCGGCCGCCCGCTCGCGAATCGGCGCGAATTCCGCCGCCATGTTGTCGGCGAGCACGCGCTTGCACTCGAGACAGCCCCACCCGGCACTGCGGCACTTCGCGGCGACGTCCCGCACCGTGGCCGGCGGCGAGAAGTACTGGTGCAGCGAGTAGAGGTTGCACTTCTCCGGGTCACCGGGGTCCTTCTTCGTGACCCGGGCCGGGTCCGTCTTGGCCGGGCGCAGCAATTCCCAGATCCGGTCCGGCGCCTCCAGCAACCCGATCGTGTTGCCCAAGCTCTTGGACATCTTGGCGTCGCCGTCGAGCCCCGCGATCCGCCGCGCCTGGCTCAGCATGGCTTGCGGCTCCGGGAAGAACCCCTCGCGGTACCGCGCATTCCACTTGCGCGCAATCTCCCGCATCAATTCGAGGTGCTGCAACTGGTCCTCGCCCACCGGCACGATCTCCGCGCGGTACAGCAGGACGTCCGCCGCCTGGAGCACCGGATAGTTGAGGAGACCCGCCGGCACGCTCTCCTGCCGCTGCGACTTATCTTTGAACTGCGTCATGCGCTCCAGCTCGCCGATCGGCGTCACGGTCGTGAAGACCCAGCTGAGCTCGGTATGCTCGGGCACGTGCGACTGCACGAACAGGATGCAGCGCGCCGGGTCGATCCCGGACGCGAGCAGGCTGACGGCCATGTCGAACGTGCGTTGCGCCAGCAATTCGGGTTCATACGCCTGCGTGATGGCATGGTAGTCCACGATGCAAATCAGGCACTCGTGGGTGTCCTGCAGCGCCACCCAGTTGCGGACGGCGCCGAGGTAGTTACCGATGTGGAGTTCGCCGGACGGCTGGATTCCGGAAAAGACACGTGCCATAGGCGTGCAAGCTATGACTTGGGGGTAGGACGTCGCAAGATGGCTTCCCATCGTCACTTACTCGAACTCGCCGACCGTGCGGCGCGCACCGCCGCGGTGTTCATCGCCGGCGCGGTGCCCCCATCCGTGAGTACCTGGGACCGCAAGGCGCGCAACGACTTCGCCACGGACGTGGACCGCGAGGCTGAGCGGCTGATTGCCGATGTGCTGCTGACGGGCGCGCCGGGGTCGAGCGTGATGGGGGAGGAGCTAACGCCGATGGGCACGGCGGGCGCGATGGGCACGATGGGCGCGACGGTCACGTGGATCGTAGATCCGCTGGATGGTACCACCAACTTCCTGCACAAGTACCCGGCGTACGCCGTCAGTATCGGGGCGGCGGTGGGCGATCAACTGGTGGTGGGGGTGGTGGTGGATGTCGTGCGGGATCTGGTGTATCGCGCGGTGGCGGGCGAGGGCGCGTCGTGCAACGATCGGCCCATCCGGGTATCGACGATCACGGATCCGACGCTCGCGCTGGTCGGCACGGGATTCCCGTTCAAGGCCCCGGCAAGCGACCGCGTCGAGGAGTATCTGACGCAGTTCCGGCGCGTCCTGCACGCCACGAGCGGGATCCGGCGCGCGGGGTCGGCAGCGCTGGATCTCGCCCACGTGGCGGAGGGACGGCTCGATGGTTTCTGGGAAATCGGCTTGGCGCCGTGGGACGTCGCGGCGGGTGTGGTGCTGGTGCGGGAGGCGGGCGGCCAGGTGACGGATTTCGGAGGCCGCGCCTGGACGGTCGAACCCCACGTCGGCGATGTCCTCGCCGGTTCCGCGGCGATGCGCGCCTGGCTCGCGGCGCAGGTCTGACCTCCCTCCGAATCGCGGGGACCTGCGGACCGATCGGGTCGCTCCGTTGTCCATCCCGGCACGACTCAATCCCGACATCACTATACTCACGGTCCCTCGTGCCTCAGTCACGAATCCACACGCTCGCGGTCAGTGCTGGCAACGGGACGGTGAGGCTCCCGTCGCCGACAGCCACGGCATCGCCCTGGGGGAACGCGATGCGATACGCTCCCACCGCCGTGACAGACACCTCGTGCGGCTCCTCCGTGGCGTTGAAGGCGACGATGGCGTGCTGGTCACCGAGGACGCGTTCGTACACCAGCACGCTGCGCGCGTCGTCGGTGAGCAGCCAGGTCAGGGTGCCGTCGGCAAACAGGCGAAGGTGCTGCCGCCGCAGCGCAATCAGGTCCCGGTAGAACTGGAACAGCACGGTGTCGGGAGCGACGCGGTCGCGGCGCCGGACCCGGCCAAACGGATGGGTGGCTTCGTCCTCGTAGCGCTGATCGCCCCACACCATGGGCTTGCGCTCGTCGGGGTCGTCCGCGCCCCACATGCCCACCTCGTCGCCGTTCCAGATATGCGGCGCACCGACGTAGGTGAACTGCTGCGTCAGGATCATCTGCTGCACCCGGCGCGTGCGCTCGTCGGGCCGGTCGATCCGGTAGTCGGGATCGTCCCGCGGGCTGGCGTGGTACTTGTACCGGCCAGGATTGTAGACCGACGTTCCGAAGCGTGGCGTGTCGTGGCTCGCGGTCAGATTCATCATTACGCGCAGATGGGATGGCGTGATGCCCGCCGTCAGTGAGTCCAGGTACGCGGCGTACCACGACGCGGTCATGCCGGGCGGAGCCCCCGCAAAGAAACTCCGCGTTGGCATGTACCAGCGATAGTTCATCACCGCGTCGAACACGTCGCCCCGGAGCCAGGGCGCCGGGTCGTACATCTTGTCCGGCCACTGCTCCCACCAGATCTCCCCCACGAGGTACGCGTTCGGGTTGACACTCCGGACGAAGCGCCGGTACTCGCGCCAGAAGCCGAGCGGCACCATCTCGGCCACGTCGAGCCGGAAGCCGTCCACGCCGTCCGAGGGATCGCCGTCCCCGTTCGGGTCGAGCCAGCGGCGCGTGACGCTGAACACGAGGTCGCGCACGCCGGGCACGAGGTTACCGTCGATCGCGCCGTGCGTCTCGCCAGCCGGCCGACCGATCTTCTTCCACTCGGGCAGCCACGGCACCCCGACCCAGCCCCGGTACGCGAACTCGTTCGTGTCCCGCGTGGCAGGGTCGTCGAAGCGCTCGATCTCGTACCAGTCGGCAAACCGCGACCCCCGCTGGTGCGCGAGGATGTCGCGCCATGCCCAGAACGTGATCCCCGTGTGATTCCACGAGTAGTCCACGATGATACGCATGCCGCGCCGATGGACTTCCTCCACCAGGGCAAGGAACAGGCTGTCCGCGGCGGTCCAGCTCCAGGTCGCCGGATCCGTGGGATCCTCGGCCGCCGTCCGGGCCTCGTCGCCGCGTGGGTCGGGCCCGAAGTTGCGATCGATGTGCCGGTAGTTCCGCGCGTCGTACTTGTGCAGGGAGGGTGCGTCGTTCACCGGGTTGAGATAGAGGGCGGTGACGCCGAGGCCCTGGAGGTAGTCGAGTTGGTCCATGACCCCCTGGAGGTCGCCGCCGTAGCGGCGGAAGGTCACGGTTCCGTAAAAGTCCTTCCCGGTGGCCGCGGCCCAGCGTTCCTGCCGATACCAGTCGTGCCCCCACGGTGTCGGGCGCCAGCCGTCCGGCGCCGCCTGATCCGTGACACCCGCGATATCGTGAACCGTGGGATCGTTCGACGGGTCGCCGTTGCGGAACCGCTCCACGAAGATCTGATACCAGATCGCGTCCGCCGCCCAGGCCGGCACCTCGAGGTTCGCCGCGGCGTCGGCCGGCTGTTGCGAAGGCTCGTCAGCACACCCGACCGCGAAAGCCAGAACGACGAGGATCGAGCGCGAGTGGCCAGGCATCCGACCGCGCATGGGCTCACCCTCCACAAGCCAGGTCGAAGGCGCGCCCCGGCCCGCCGGGACGTGCCGCCTCTTCAGTGACGCCCGCCCCCGAACAGGAACGTGCGCGGGGCGTCGAGCCGCGCGCGCCACGACGCGTCGTTGTGGGTGGCGCCCCGGTATGGGCGGACCACGAAGCCCGTGCCCGCGACGAGTCCCTGCGCCAGCAGCCAGGCGCGCACGGCGTCGTGGGTCGGCCCATAGCCGGCGCCGAGCCCGTCCGTGCCGTAGTCGAACCAGGACCTCGTACCCTTTGGCACCGTCATCCCAGCCTCGTCGGTGCCCGAGCCCAGCGCCCACGCTGGCCTTGCCCCGTCCGTCGGGCCATCTTAGGAAGCGCGGCACGCTCCGGCTCGGCACCGCCCCAGCGTCGGGAATGCCGACGGGTGACGAGCCGGCCCCGGACGGAACATGGGCCCCCGGGACCCGCGAACGCCAGAACCGCACCAACCGGACGATCGATCATGACCACCATCCGCCTGCGCGCTGTGACCATCGCCACCAGTCTCCCCCTGCTCGCCGGCTGTGGCAGCGGCGCTCCCACCGTGGCATGGCCGGCGGTCCGGCCGACCGTTCCTTTCGACACGACGATCGAGGCGTACGTGACCGGGCTGCTTGCCCAGATGACGCTGGAGCAGAAGGTCGGCCAGATGGTCCAGGGAGAGATTCAGCACGTCACCCCGGAAGACGTCCGCGAGTACCACCTCGGATCGGTGTTGAACGGGGGCGGATCGTTCCCGGGCGCGGCGAAGGACGCGACCGTGGCGGACTGGGTCGCGCTCGCGGACGCGTACTACGAGGCGTCGATGGACACCACGGGCGGCCGCCTCGCGATCCCGATCATCTGGGGTACCGACGCGGTGCACGGCCATAACAACGTCATCGGCGCGACGCTGTTCCCGCACAACATCGGCCTCGGCGCCGCGCGCAACGGCGACCTGCTCCAGGCCATCGGTGCCGCGACGGCCCTCGAGGTCCGCGCGACCGGTCTCGACTGGACGTTCGCGCCGACGCTCGCCGTGGTCCGGGACGATCGCTGGGGCCGCACCTACGAGGGCTACGCGGAGGATCCCGAGATCGTGCGGCAGCTCGCCGGCAGGATGGTGACCGGTCTGCAGGGAGCGGCATCCTCCCCGGAATTCCTCGACGCGGACCACGTGCTCGCAACGGCGAAACACTTCCTGGGAGACGGGGGGACCGACGGCGGCATCGATCAGGGCGATAATCTCTCCACCGAGCGGGAGCTGCTGGACATCCACGCCCAGGGCTACTTCCCGGCCCTGGAGGCCGGGGCGCAGACGGTCATGGCGTCGTTCAACAGCTGGCGCGGGGAGAAGATCCACGGCAACCACTATCTGTTGACCGAGGTCCTGAAGGAGCGGATGGGCTTCGACGGGTTCGTGGTGAGCGACTGGAACGGGATCGGTCAGGTTGCGGGCTGCACGAACGACTCCTGTGCCGCGGCCATCAACGCCGGCATCGACATGATCATGGTGCCCGAGGACTGGAAGGCGATCATCACGAATACGCTCGACCAGGTCCGGTCCGGGGAGATCCCGGAGGCGCGGATTGACGACGCGGTGCGGCGCATCCTGCGGGTGAAGGCCCGGGCCGGATTGTTCACGGCCGGTCGACCGTCGGCGCGTCCCCACGCCGGCGACACGGGGCTGATCGGCGCGCCGGTCCACCGAGCGCTCGCGCGACAGGCCGTGCGGCAATCGCTGGTCCTGTTGAAGAACGCGGGTGGTCTGCTGCCACTACCGCGCAATCAGCGCGTGCTCGTGGCCGGAGCCGGGGCCGACGACCTTGGCGCGCAGGCGGGTGGCTGGACGATCTCCTGGCAGGGAACCGAGAACACCAACGAGGATTTCCCGGGCGCCACGTCCATCTACGCGGGTATCGCCGCGGTGGTCAGCGCGGGAGGCGGCACGACGGTCCGCAGCCCGGACGGCGTGTTCACCGAGCGCCCCGATGTGGCCATCGTGGTCTTCGGCGAGGAGCCGTATGCCGAGATGCACGGCGACATCACGTCGCTGAGCTTCTCCGCCGAATACGCGGAGCCGCTGGCCCTGCTGCGCCGGCTGAGAGCCGAGGGCATTCCGGTCGTGTCGGTGTTCCTGAGTGGACGCCCCCGGTGGGTCAATCCGGAGCTCAACGCCTCCACGGCCTTCGTGGCGGCCTGGCTCCCGGGAACCGAGGGTGGCGGGATCGCGGACGTGCTGTTCCGCACGAACGCGGGGGAGGTGCAGTACGATTTCGTGGGCCGGCTGTCGTACAGCTGGCCGCGCGATCCGCTGCAGACGGCCGTGAACCGGAACGACCCCGTCGACGAGCCGCTGTTTCCGTACGGATTCGGCCTGAGCTACGGGGTGGCGGACACGCTCCCGGACGCGCTCCCCGAGACCGATCCCACCGAGGCGACGGGACGCGACCTGCGCAGGTCGCCACAGTAACCCGGCGTCACGCCACGGTGGCGCCGGCGCCCGCGTCAGAGGTCGCTCGCATGTCCACTCCTCACCAGCGGGAGTGGTGGCGCACCGCGGTGTTCTATCAGGTCTACCCGCGAAGCTTCAAGGACACCACGGGCACCGGCGTCGGTGACCTGAGCGGCGTGATCGAGAAGCTCGACTACCTGGGTGGCGAACTCGGTGTGGACGCCGTCTGGCTGAGCCCGTTCTACCCGTCGCCGATGGCGGACTTCGGCTACGACGTGTCGGACTACTGCGACGTCCATCCGATGTTCGGCACGCTCGCCGATTTCGACCGCCTCCTCACGCGTGCCCACGCGCTCGGCCTCAAGATCATCGTCGACTTCGTCCCCAGCCACAGCTCGGACCAGCACCCC
>JAOUDR010000542.1 GCA_029859185.1 Gemmatimonadota bacterium | reverse complement strand
TGACCGCCCGTGACCGCCCGTGACCGCCTTCGACCGCCTTCGACCGCCCGTGACCGCCTACCCCCGCGACGCCGTCTCCAGATACAACACGATCCGCTGCATCTCGTCCTGGCTCAACACCTGCCCGAGGAGCTTCTCCATCCGGCCGTTCATGCGACGCACCACGGCCACCCAGTCGTCGGCGGAGTGCTGGCGGAAATCCGGCAAGCCGTGGCAGGCGCCGCACTTGGTCGCGAAGAGCAGTCGGCCGGGCGCGTCCGGCAACAGGTCCATGGTCACCTGCAGCGAGTTGGCGAGCATGTAGTCCAGGATGACCACGCGCTCGCCCGCCGTCGGGACCTTGATCTGGTAGGTCGAATCGAGAGCGGTCATTCTGAGCCACATGCGCCGCAGCACCACCGGCCAGTCGTTGGCCGAGTGCGACGTGGGGGCCGGGATCCCGTGACACGCCTGCGCACAATACTGCGCGGTGAGCTGGGCCCCCTGGCTCTCGGGGTTGGGCAACTCCGTGGCCGCGAGGGCAACGGGCATGTTCACCAGGGCCGCCGCCAGAATCACGTTGCTCACCGCTGGCTGCTCCGCCACCGGCGCCTGTTCGGGTGCGCAGGCCGCCAATGCCAGGGCGGCCGCCGCCGCCGACCATCCGAACACCCGCACTGACCGCGTCCGACTCATAACCACTCTCCCCTGATCAGTCATCGTTGAACCGCACCAAGGCCCCCGTAAAAGAGAGCGAAGGCAACCCGAACGCAACTACCCCTCCGGCCTGTGGGGCGGCTCGATCCGGGCGAGGCGAATCAGGTTGATCCGGAACCGGGCAAGCAGCATGTAGAACATGGCCGCCGAGACGAGCAGAAAGACCACGTTCGCGATCCGCGCCACCTGCGCCCCGCTGAGGTTCGCCCACATCGCCCCCGCGTAGAGCCCGGCGTTGGCGAGGACGAGCAGGAGACGCACCTCGGTTGGGCCGAAGATCCCAAACCCGAGGTCGAACTGCCCGTGCACCGACGACTCGAGGTACACGTTGATGGACAGGCAGAGGTAGAGGATCACCAAGAGCATGGCCATCGGGAGGCTGACATAGGGCGAGAGCCCGATGCCCGCCCCGATGACCGCGGTGTTCACGGCATCGACCATGTGGTCGATGTAGTACCCGTATTTGGGGCGCTCAATCTTGCGCACGCGCGCCAGCGTGCCGTCGAGGCTGTCGCCGAACCAGTTCATCAGGAGGCCGACGTTGGCGAGCCAAAGCCATCCGGGATGGTGCGGGGACAGGTAGTACCCCACTCCCACCGTCAGGGCACCCAGGACGCCGATGATCGTGAGGTGATCGGGCATCCAGGTTCGGGGGAGGCGGGCGGCGATCCATCGCAGGACGCGCCGCTCCGGCCCCGCCGTGAGAAAGCTCATTTCCCTTTTCGACGTTTCCATGCCAGCCTCGCGGAGGGAAGGATCATCACGGCAAACAGCGCCACCAGCACCCACGTGGGAATCTGGATCATGGCCCCGAGCCACGCGAGCAAGACGTAGCGCGGGAACCGGCCGACCGCAATTGCCAGCAGATACCGCCCCAATGGGTAGTGCTCGGCGAACGCCATCGCCTTGAACGGGTAGAACGGCAGCGGGGTGACGCCGGAGACCGCGAGCACCAGGAAGGGGACGCGGGAGAAGCGAGCACGGAGCCAGCCAATCGAGCCTTCGGCAAAGAACGCCGTGTGCTGCACCTTCTGAATCAGCGGCACGAACACCCGGTGGTCCACCCACGCGGCGGCCACGGTCCCCGCCGTCGCGATCACGGCGGTGAGCCAAATACCGTACCGTGGGCCGTACCACAGGATCACCGGCTCGTGCGGCACGATGGCCATCGCGACGTTCGAGAGGAAGGCATAGGCGAACAGCGTCGCCGCAAGCGCGAGCGTAATCGTGGCCCTCCCTCGGGGGAGACGGTAGATTGGCCGCGCACCGACGGGAGTAGGCGCGACGCGTGCTGGCGCTGGAACATATCACCAAGCGGTACCCGGGCGTTACGGCCCTGGACAGTGTGGATCTCGCGCTGGCCCCGGGACGCGTGCACGGTCTCGTCGGCGAAAACGGGGCCGGCAAGTCCACCTTGCTCCGCGTGCTCGCCGGCGCGGCGGCCCCGGACGAAGGCCGGATCCTGCTCGACGGAACGCCGATGCGCTTCCGCACGCCGCGCCACGCGCTCGAGGCGGGCATCACCGTCATCTATCAGGAACTGACCCTGATTCCCGAGCTCGGGGCAGACGCCAACCTCTTTCTGGGGATGGAGCCCGGACGGCGGGGACTGCTCGACCGGGCCGGCATGCGGCGCGCCGCCGCAGAAACGCTGGCGCGTCTCGGGCTGGAACTGCCGGACCCGGGTGTGCCGGTGCGCTCGCTTTCCGTGGCGAAGCAACAGTTGGTGGAGCTGGGTCGTGCGCTGGTACGGGAGGCCCGGGTCATCGCCCTCGATGAGCCGACCGCGACGCTCACCCCCGCCGAGGTGGCCCACCTGTTTGCGCAGGTCCGCGCGCTGCGCGATGCGGGCAGCGCGATCGTGTTCGTCTCGCATCGCCTCGACGAGATCCGCGCCATCGTCGACGACCTCACCGTGCTGCGGGACGGTCAAGCGGTATGGACAGGCCGCGCCGATGCGGTGGATGACGCGGCGATCATTCGACTCATGGTGGGCCGGGACGTCGAGTATCTGCGGCAGCCCGCCGGGCGCCCGCCGGATCCCGAGCCGCTACTCGTGGTCGACGGCCTGACGCGAGTGCCCACCTTTCGCGACGTGTGCTTCACGCTGCACGCCGGCGAGATCGTCGCGCTCGCTGGACTGGTCGG
>JAOUDR010000541.1 GCA_029859185.1 Gemmatimonadota bacterium | reverse complement strand
GGTGATCGCTTGCCGGGACACGTGTTTCGTGAGGCCATCGGTGCACATCAGCAGCGTGTCACCGGGCGACATCTCGAGGGTCGAGAGCGCCGGTTCCAGTTCGTCCGAGGCGCCGACCGCCTGGGTGAGCACGCTCGAGTAGGGTGAAGTGACGGCCTGCTCTTCCGTCAACGCGCCGGCATCCACCAGCGCCTGACTTACCGTCTGGTCGTGCGTGATCTGTGCCAGCGAGCCGCCGCGGAGGTGATAGCATCGGCTGTCGCCGATGTGCACGATGTACACCCGGGGCCAGAGGACATGGGCCATGGTGATCGTCGTCGCCATGCCGTGCGCCTCGGGGTCGCTCTCGGACTCGGCCCGCACCGCCACGTGGCTCTCCTGGATGGAGGTTGCCAGCTCGCCCATGAGGTCGAGCGATGCGAGTTGGTCGAGCTTGTAGAAGCAGCGCATCGAGTTGGTGACGTAGCGCATGATCGAGTCGAGCGTCAGGCTGCTGGCGCGCTCGCCGCTCGGCCCGCCACCGACCCCGTCCGCTACGAGGAACAAGAGGGCGCGGGCACCGGAGTCGAATCGCTCCCGGTAGCTCGGGGGCAGGCTCGTATCGTGGATGTCGATCACCTTGTGCAGCGCCGCGACGAGGTACTGATCTTGATTGACGCGCCGGATCTTGCCGACATCGGTCCGTCCCCGCACGTCCACGTTGATCCCTTCGAAGTGAATCATGGTCACCGTCCGGCCAACAGGGAGTCCTTGGTCACGATGCTCACCGGTACCGCGATGACGGGTGGGACCGTCTCGCCACGCAGGTAGGCAGCCACCGTCTCCACGGTGCGGCGCCCAATCTCTTCCGGGTGCTGCACCGCGTCCGCCAGGAGGGCGGTCCCGCCCGCGATGGCGGTGCGGGCCTCAGGGGTGGCATCGTAGCCCACGATCGCGATGCCGTCCCGGCCGGCCGCCTGGACCGAGGCGAGCGCGCCAAGGGCGCAGTCGTCGTTCGAGCCGAAGATGGCGTCGAGCGGCCGGCCCCCGGTGAGCAGGTTGTCGGTCTTCTGTTTGGCGACGTCGCGCAGGCCGCGCTCCACGGCGGGGGTGGCGACGATCGAGATACCGGGATGGCTTGCCAGGGCCTCGCGAAATCCGGCCACCCGATCCTGGACGCTCGTGACGGTGGGCTGGTCGAGCACCACGACCGCGCCCCGCCCGCCGAGCTGCTGCGCCAGGAACTCCCCCAGCAGGCGACCGCCCTGGCGGTTGTCGCTCGCGATGTGCGCCACCACGCCTCCGCCATCCGCGGCAATGTCGGCGGTGAACACCGGAATGCCCGCGGCGCGGGCCTCCTCCACCGCGCTCACGATCCCGCTCGAGTTGACCGGCGCGATCACGATCGCGTCCATCTTGCGCGTGAGGAAGCTCTGCACCTGGGCTGTCTGCCGTGCCAGGTCCCACTCCCCGGCGACGATGTGCAGGTCCACGTCGAGTGATTCCGCGGCGGCGAGCATTCCCCGCTTCAGGTCCTGATAGAAGACGTGCGCCTCGGTGAGCAGCGTGACCCCCACCTGGGGGCGGTCGGAGACGGGCGTGCGCGCGCAGCCCAGGGCGGCGAAGACGAGGAGGGGGAACATCCGGGTAGTCATGTCGGGCACTCCACTGCCAATGTGGCGATCTCGAATGCGCGGAGCGAGAGGCGGGTCGTCTTCCCGTCGACCGGCAGCGACACACCCAGGTCCTCCAGCAGGTTCGCCCGGTGCACGGTTCGAGCGGCACAGGGAAGTTGCACCGTAACGTCCCCAGGCCGTCCATGCCACTCGACGACGCGCAGCACCAGCCGATCCGAGTCCTCCGCCCGCTTGACCCAGGCGACCGTGGCGCCGTCGGACACGGATCCACCGAAGTCCGCGATGCGTCCGAGCGGGCCGGCATGCGTCGGCTCCGCCGCGCCCAGCAGCGGGACGTTGTACTCCGCGGCGCGCCGTTCGATCCGGGCGGCGCGCCAATCACCCGCGTGCGGGAGGACGGCAAAGCGGAAACGGTGATGTCCGCGGTCGGCCGTGGAGTCGGGCCAGATGGGTGCCTTGAGCAGGGAGAGCCGCACCGTCCCGTCCCGATAGTCCCACCCGTACTTCGCGTCGTTCAGCACGCTGATGCCGTACCCATCTGCGGATACGTCCGCCCACCGCTGGCCGGGTACCTCGAACTTCGCGCGCTCGGCCTGCGTCGTGGGGCGACCCGAGCGGTCGATCGTCCCGTAGGGGATCTCGAAGGTCGCCGAGTCCGGTGCGACGCTGAACGCGAACCCGACCTTGAGCAGCTTCTGCCGTTCCCGCCAGTCCACCTCGTTCTCGACCTCGAGGTAGTCCGCCTCCCGCCACAACACGAGCGTCTGCCGGAACACGGAACTCCCCCACGTACGCTCGATCGTAAACCGCGCCGCATCCCGGTCCGCCCGTCCGCCCGTCCGCCCGACCGCCGTCACCTCCCACGTCTCCGGGCTCGGCATGACGTTCCACGCGTCCCACTGCGCCGGCCGATCGTCGAGCACCTGGAGCACATTGGCCCGCCCACCGACCGCGAGCACCTCTCGTCCCACCCGCTTGTCGTAGATCCGGGTGACCGCACCCGTGGCGGTATCCACCTCGACCCGCAGCAAGGCGTTCTCGATCCAGGTGGGCCCGGCGGTGGGTGCGGGAAGCCTGGCAGACGACCGCGGCTCTGCATCGGCAGGCAAGTGAATCACCCTCGCGCCCAGCGCTGGCACAGAGTCCACGTAGATCCAGGTGGTATCCTCGCCCGTCGTGCCCGTCGTGCCCGTCGTGCCCGTCGTGCCCGTCGTGCCCGTCGTGCCCATCGTGC
>JAOUDR010000540.1 GCA_029859185.1 Gemmatimonadota bacterium | reverse complement strand
CCGGCGGGGCCTAGCGTACCAGCCGCTTGAGCGGCAGGGCCGAGCCGCGAGTCTCACTCGCGCCCCCACGGGACTGATGCGTCGCCCCGTGGTAGGCGCAGCTAAGAGCCGCGGCTCGGCTCTGTCAGCGGACTGACGGCCCCCTGGTTGCTACTTCCGCACGACCCCCCGGCGCACACCATCGCCCTCCGGCTCGACCACCACAGCAGTCGTCCGCGACACACCGGCAGCCTCGAGGGTCACCGTGTAGGTCCCCGGTGCCACCCAGTGTAGTGCCGCCGTCTCCGACGGGGTCGGGGACCGACGGGTCGAATCGACGCCCTCCGGTGTGAGATCCCACTGGAGGCCGTGGAGGCCGGCCGATCCCGAACCGGTGAGTGTCCGCACCAGCGCACCGCCCGCATTCGTGATGCGCACGGATACGTCACGCCCGAGATCGCGCGCGAGGTGATACCAGATCGTGGTGCCGAACGGCGGATTCTCCGCGCGGAAGAACATGTCACCATTCAACTGCTCGATGGAGGTGCCGTAGGTGTAGCGGGTGCGGTGCAGGACGCCGGACTTGACCGCGAACAGGTGGACCGGGCTCGCCAGCACGTCAGCCGTCATCTCCTGGAGTGGCGCGATATCCGCGATCCAGACCGCCCGTCCGTACGTCCCGACCACGAGTTCCCGGGCACGCGGTTGAATCACCATCGTGCGGACGCCGGCGGTCGGCAGGTTGCCCTGGAACCTGGTCCAGTGGGCCCCGCCGTCGATGGAGGCGAACAGACCGAACTCCGTGCCGGCAAACAGGAGCCGCGGGTTCACGGGATCCTCGCGGATCACCCATGAGGACCCCTCCGGCGGCAGGTCACCGGTGATGGCGGTCCACGTCCTGCCGAGGTCCGTGGTCTTGTAGAGATACGGGCTTGTGTCATCCCGCTTGTGGAGGTCGTAGGCCACGTACGCGGTGTTGCGGTCGTACCGCGACGCCTCGATCTCGGCGACCACGCCCAGTGTAGGCGCGCCGCGCGGGAAGTTGCGGCTCACCTCGGTCCAGGTCGCCCCGCCGTCGGTCGTCACGTGAATCGGGCCATCGTCGGCACCGGTCCAAAGCACGTTGGCATCGCGCGGGGACTCCGCGATCGAGAACAACGCCCCGTAGCTGTGATAGCCGTCCACCGGACCGCTGAGCCGCGTCCGCTCCTGCTGCTTCGTGAGATCGGGACTGATCACGTCCCACCGCGCGCCACCGTCGGTGTACTTGAAGAGGTAATTGCTGCCGAAATACAGCACGTCCGGGTCGTGCTGGGAGATGATCATCGGTGGCGTCCAATCGTACCGGAACGCGTGCAGTCCGCGCGCGTCGGCCTCGCCGTCATCCGGCTGGAGCTCGGTCCGCGTCCACGTGGCCAGGTCGAGCTTCGAGAAGTTCCCGAATTCCTGCACCATGTAGATGACGTTGGGATTCCGCGGATCCGGGTGGACCGCCATCCCGTCGCCGTTGTGGCGCAGCTTGATCCAGTCGTGATTGGTGATGCCCTCGGCGTCGTACGTACGGCTCGGACCGGTCCAGTGTCCGGTGTCCTGCATGCCGGCGTAGACGAAGTACGGATCCTGATCGTCCACGTCCACCTCGTAGAACTGGCCGATCGGGAGCGGTGGCTGGATCCACGTAGCCCCGCGGTCGAACGTCACGTTCACACCGCCGTCCCCCGTGATCAGGATGTGCTCTGGATCGTTGGGGTCGATCCACATGCCGTGGAGGTCGTTGTGCACGTGGGTGAGGTTGCGCTTCTCGAGCGTGCGGCCGCCGTCCGTGGACCGCCAGAGATCGAACACCGGCATCCAGATCGTCTCGTCGTCCGATGGATCCACATGCAGGTGGTTGTAGTAGTAGCTGGTCTGCATCCCGTTCATCCGCTGCCAGTGGGCGCCGCCGTCGTCCGAACGGAAGATCCCGCCCTGGTCGCTCGTGCGGCCGCCGCGCTGCGGCTCGCCGGTCAAGATCGCGGCGTAGACAATCCGCGAATCGTGGTAGGCGGGGGCGACGTTGATCTTGCCCATGGGATCGGTCGGGAGACCGTTCGACAGACGCTGCCAGGTCTGCCCCCCATCGGTCGTCTTCCAGATGCCGCCGCCCGGTCCGGACTCCTTCATATCGCCGCCGCCGTATCGGAGGCGCTGCCAGGTGGCGGCGTAGAGGACGTCGGGGTTCAGGGGGTCCGGCCGCAGATCGATGACGCCCGTCGTATCGTTGACGAAGAGCACCTTGGCCCAGGTGCGGCCACCGTCGATCGTCTTGAAGACGCCGCGCTCGGCGTTGGTGCCCCACTCCCGGCCCATTGCCGCGACCCAGACCACGTCGGGACGCGTCGGGTGAATGACGATGGCGCTGATCTGCCGCGTCTCCCGCAGACCCATGTGCGTCCACGTCGCGCCACCATCCGTGGACTTGTAGACACCGTCGCCCCACGAATTGGCGCGCGTATTGGCAGGCTCACCGGTACCCAGCCAGACGAGATCGGTGTTGCTGGGCGCGATGGCAACCGCGCCGGTCGACGCCGACGATGCGAAGTTGAAGATGGGGTCGATCGTGGTCCCGTGATTGGTGCTCTTCCAGAGTCCGCCACCCGCCGTGGTGACGTAGAACGTCTTGGGATCGCTCGGCACACCGACCACCTGCCACGCACGACCGGCTGGACTGGCCGGGCCAACCAGGCGCCAGGGAATGGCATCGAGCACAGCCCGATCGAGCGCTTGGGCGTGGGCTGGGGTTGGGAGAAGGAGGAGTGGGAGGAGGGGGAGGAGGGGGCGGCGCAGCATTGGGTGTCTCCGAGGGGCAGAGGGGCAGAGGAGCAGAGGAGAG
>JAOUDR010000539.1 GCA_029859185.1 Gemmatimonadota bacterium | reverse complement strand
GATCGCACGGACCAAGTCACCCAGGAAGATAAAGCTCCCCTTGAGCAACCCGAGCACCAGCAGGTCGCCGTCCGCATAGTGCGCCGTGACCTCCCGCCCAAGCTCGGCGACGCGGGCGGCGATGACCGGGGCGTCGAACACCACCCCCGCGATCGCGCGGCCCCCGGTCCGGCTACGCACCTCCGATTCGGCGAACATCGAGCCTCACTGCCGGTTCGCCCGGCCGGGGAATCGCTGCGTCACTCCGGCACACGCCGGGAAGCCACACGATCCGGTCGCCGCAGACGACCACCGGGTACTGCAACCGCTCCGAGCGCGGCACGCGCGCCTCCATCAGCAGTCGCCGGACCGCCCGGCGGCCCACGCCCCCCAACGGCCGCATGACGTCCCCGGGCCGCAGGCCGCGCACTTCCCCGCCGTCCCCACGAACCCAGGTGGACCATGCCGCGCGCGCCAGCCGGCCCGCTGGCTCGGCTCGCCAGGTAATACCCCAATCCCCCCAGCGCGCTTCCCCAGCGTCGGCCAACCCACCCCACGCGCTGGTCTCCGCGTCCCGAGAGACCCCGCCGCGAGGCGACGGCGGCGCGATCCGCACGCGGCCGAACACCGTCTCGGCCGTCCAACCGTCACCGAGATCGAGGACCCGTCCGCTGGAAGCCGTGTTCACGAAGGCCAGTAGGGCCCCCACCCGACCGGAACGCACCCGGCAGCCGCTCATTCGACAGAGCGCGCGCAGCAGCGCCGTGGACAACACGGGATCATACCCCGAGAAAGGGGCACGTTCAACCTCGACACCACCCCCCGCTTCGGCCAGGTCGAGCGAGGGCTCGCCGCGCAGCAGCGCTTCCCACGCCCGACGGTCCAGGGCCGCCTGCCGCGCGGTGCGCCGCAGCGCAGCGTCCGCGTCCGGGAACCGGTCGCGGAGCAGCGGCAGCCCCACCCGCCGAATCCACACACGGTCGTGCCGATCGTCCTCGTTCGCCGGATCCTCCACCGGGCCCGCGTCCTGGTGGGTCTCGGCGAGCCAGGCCCGAAGCTCCGCGCGAGTGAACGGCAACAGCGGGCGTCGGAGACCAACCGGGCCGCGCGCCGGAATCCCCGCGAGCCCGGCCGGCCCGGCCCCCCTGAGCAATCGGAACAAAACGGTCTCCACCTGGTCGTCCGCGTGGTGCGCGGTCACGAGGTAGGTCGCTCCAGCTTCCTGCTGCATGCCGCGCAGGGCCGCATACCGCGCGTCGCGCGCGCGCGTCTCGCCCGCGTCGGGGCCCAGCGCGAGGGCCCGGTGCCGGAATGGGAGCCGCAAGGCATCGGCCGCCGCCGAGACGCGCGCCGCCCAGCGCGTGCTGTCCGCGTGGACACCGTGGTCGGTATGCCCCACGACGAGCTCGAGCCCGAGCGACTTGCTGGTGGCGTGCAGCAGGAACAGGAGGGCCATGGAGTCCGCTCCCCCACTGACGGCCACCAGCGCCGGTCCGGGGGGCTCGAACAGCTTGGCGGTCATGACATGCGCGCGAAACCGATCGAGGAGATCATGCGAAGACACTGCCCGCTCCCACCTCAGGATCCGGGGCCATCGCTCTGGAAGGCCAGCGACACGATGCGCCACTGGCCGTCGTGGCGCATCAACGTGAACGCATCGGTTCCTTCCCACTCCTCGACGTCACCGGGATTCCCAAACCGTGCGCGGTAACGCACCCAAGCCTGCGCAAGTCCGTCCGTCAGGCGGATCCGCGTTTCCACCATCCGCTCCTCGAAGATCGGGTGGCTCCCCGGCCCTTCCGGAGCGGCCGCCACGAACTCGGGCACGGTGGTCACCGTCACCCGCGGGGCATCCGCGCCGGGTGGCCGCCAGACGACCGCAATGGTGGCACCCGGCCAGAAGTGCTCCGCGAACAGCCCCCAGTCGCGCGCCGAGAAATCCCGGTAGTAGCTGTACAGCTCCGCCAGCACGAGCGACGTGTCGGCATCCGGCGCCGACCGCGTTTGGCGCTCGCTGGGTGGGGCGTACTCGAAGGTGCAGGCAACCGGACCACTCAGCAGGATGAGCGCCGCCACGAGCGCGCCGCGGAGGCGCGTGGGAGGCCTGGTTAGCCGGGGCGGTTCCACTGAACGACCTGTTCGAATGCCTTGCGGGTGATCGCGGGCACGCGGGCGTCCGCGGCCGGGTATCCCACCGGGAAGAGAATGTAGGGTTTCTCGTTGGGCGGGCGCCGCAAGATGCGGTTCAAGAAGCCCATGGGGCTCGGCGTGTGCGTGAGGGTGGCCAGACCCATTCGGTGCAGCGCGAGCACGAAGAACCCGCACGCGATCCCCACGCTCTCGTTCACGTAGTAGTTCGGTTCCGTGCTCCCGTCCGACGCGTACACGAACGGCTGTTTGAATACCACCACCAGGTAGGGGACGGTCTCGAGGAACGGCTTCTCCCAGTCCGTGCCGAGGTGGGCGATGGCGGAGCGCATGCGGTCGCCAAACCGGCCCTCGTAGTTCTCGCGCTCCTCAGCCTCAGCTCCGAGCCGGATCTCGCGCTTGATTCCGGGGTCGTCCACGATGACGAAGTGCCAAGGCTGGCGGTTCGCGCCGGACGGCGCCTGCATCGCAACCCGCACGGCGAGCTCAACGCACTCACGTGGAACCGGATCCGACGCGAAGTCCCGGACCGATCGTCGACCGCGAGCCTCGGCGAGCAGCGCCCGGCCCCGCGCGACCATGTCTTCCTCAGGCGCGCGGTGGAATGCAAGTGGCGCAAACTGCGAGTCAACGGTGGACATGCAGCGAGTTTAGCCGCGGGTTTCGGGGCGAGCAACGGCGTCTGCCGGCCCCGCGCTTGACATTCTGGGCCAAGCGTCCTAGTGTA
>JAOUDR010000538.1 GCA_029859185.1 Gemmatimonadota bacterium | reverse complement strand
TCGGCGTGGCGACGAGCACCACGTCCGCCCAGAACACCAGCGTCTCGTACAACTGGTCCAGCTCGTCCGATGGATCCATCTGGGTGATCGAGCACGGCCAGGTGCACGCCTGTGCGCTCTTCGAGTAGTAGCCCTCGCACGCGCGAAACCGCAGGGCGTCGAGGCGAAGCAGCCGCGTCTCCAGTCCAGCATGCTCCTCGGCGTGCTGGAGGGCGGTCTCGAGCAGGGCCTCGGATGTCGAGTAGCGAGGATTGTCGCGATCCATGTGGGTCGTGGAGATCCCGGCGATGCGAAGACCACCCGCCGCCCGCTCGACGCGTCGGGCCAGCGGGTGCGGTGCGTGCGGCTTCTTCTTGCGCGAGACGACGGGCTCGAGGCGGACGAAGAGGTGCCCACCTTCCTCGCGCAGCGCGAACTGGGGAATCTGGTCATCCTCGAATCCCGGTTCGCCGTGGCCGCGAACCCGATGGAACTTCCAGTTGTGCCACGGGCAGACGAGGAAGTCCCCATCGAGGCGCCCTTCGCCGAGCGGGCCGCCGGCGTGATTGCAGACGCCGGAAACCGCGCCGAAGGTGCCATCGCGGTATGACAGCGCAATGGTGGTCCGCCCGACGCGCACCTGTTGCAGCGACCGCTGCCGCAGCTGCTCGATCGGGCCGAGATCGTGCCAGTCACTCGGGGTGGGCGTCATGACCGCCAGGCGCTCGCCGGATGCTCGATGGGTCGCGGCATCACGCGCGCAGGTGATCGGCGCGCCACGTCGTGATCATCCGCTTGATTGCTTCCCGGTCGCGGATGCCCTGTTCGAGAACGGTGCGGGCGAGCGTCGGCACCTCGGCGTCCGACGCGAACCGGATCGCAACGAGTTGCCCGGGTGTGAACTCCTCGATGCGGGGCTGCAGATCGGACGGAAGCAATCGGTGGAGCCGCAGTCGCTCCTCCAGCCGGATAAGCCGGTCCTGCACGGTCAAGACGAAACTCCGTGCGTACCAGAAGATCAATGCGATGCCGATCGTGAGGATCACCTGCATGACGGTGGCGACCGCAGGGTGCTTCACCGCCTGCCAGATGGCGAAGCCCAGGTACGCGACGATGCAGAGGAACGCGACGCCGTGGAAGCCCGGGACGATTCGCCGGTGAGTCGCGTAGGTCTGTTCAGTGGGCATGCAGCGGTTCTCCTCGAACAAGTGAGCGGACGGCGGCGACGAGCTGGGCGACGTCGTCCGCGCTGGTATAACACGCGCAGCCGGCCCGCACGAGGCCCTCCGGCTGCTGCCCAAGGCGGGCTACGGCGGTATACGCATAGAAGTCTCCATGGGAGACGAACACGCCGGCATCGGCGAGCTGCCGGGCCACCGCCTCACTCGGGAGCCCGTCCACGGTGAACGCGACGGTCGGTGTACGTGGCTGGTCCAGCGCCGGGCCGAACAGCGTGACCCCGTCGGTATCCGCGAGGCCCGTCCAGAGCTGGTCCAGCAGCTCCGCGCCGCGGAGGTGCAGGTCGGCGTAGGTCCGCCCGAGCCGAGCCCGCAGGTCGCCGTCGGTGCCGGCGAGGGAGGCGAGCCACGCGACCGCAGCCGCGGCGCCCACGATGCCCTCGTGGTTGAGGGTTCCGGTCTCACCTCGCTCGGGCGGATCGTGCGAGGCGGGGACGAGCCGGGGGAAGTCGACCTCGGCGAGGAGGTCGCGGCGCAGCCAGAGGGCGCCCACGTGCGGACCATAGAATTTGTAGGGCGAGCAAGCAAAGCCATCGCAACCAAGCGCCCGAACGTCCGGCAGATGGTGCGGCGCGAAGTGCACCCCATCGACGAACGTGAGGGCACCGTGCGCGCGCGCCAGGTCTGCCGCGCAGGCGACGTCGCTCACGGTGCCAATGGCGTTCGACGCCGCGCCGATCGCGAGGAGCCGGGTTCGTCGGGACAGCCGCGTCTTGAGATCTTCCCAATCGAGTTGTCCGGTCTCGGGAATCAGCCGCACAATGTGGACGACGAGGTCGCGGTCGCGCGCCGCCTCGACCCAGGGGTCGATGTTGGCGTGGTGGTCGAGCTCGGTGACCACGATCTCGTCCCCGGGATCCCAATCCCGGACGAGCGCCCGGGCAAGATGCATCGTGAGCGTGGTCATGTTGGCGCCGAACACGATTTCGTCCGGCCGGCCGTTGAAGAACGCAGCGAACGTCTCGCGGGCGGACGCGAGGGCGTTGTCCGTCTCGGCGCTCGTCGGGTACGCCCAGTGCGTGTTGGCGTTGTGGTGATAGAGATAGTCGACCATCGCGTCGGCGACGGCTCGGGGCACCTGCGTGCCCCCCGGTCCGTCGAAGTACGCTACCAGGGCGCCGGCGTGCGTCCGAGTGAGTGCGGGGAAATGCGCACGGATCGCGGCGATGGGGGGGAGTGTTCCAGCGAGCATCAGCAGTTCGGGATCGAGTTGAAGGAAAGTGTAGGGCGCGGGTCAGGTGCCCGCCAGCGGCACCAACCTCAGAACAACGCCCGCGCGATCACGATGAGGCTGGACACCGCGGAGAAGATGAGAATGGCCGGGCGGGTGTAGCCGCGATCGAGCAGGTGGGCCGTCCGCCGGGAGACCAGGAACCCGAGCGAGATGCCCGGCAGCAGGTACGCGGCGAGCCGCAACTCCGGCAGCCCGAATCGGCCGGCCACCCGGAGTCCCACCAGCGACAGGCTGACCCCAACCAGGAAGTACGTGGCGAGCGTTCCCCGCAGCCGTGCGCCAGTCTGACCCTGGTAGACCAACGCGATGGGCGGGCCGCCGATGGAGACGGCGGTGCCGAGCACACCCGACAGCACGCCCGCCGCCATCAGCGACCGTGGGGCCGGCGCCAGGTGCAGACCAGAC
>JAOUDR010000537.1 GCA_029859185.1 Gemmatimonadota bacterium | reverse complement strand
GAGGCGCCGAAACGCCTAGTGGTCATGGGTAGCGGGTCGAGAGTTGCCCGCGGGCGCGGGCGCCGCGAACTTGCGGCCATGGAATCCTACGAGATCGCGGCGGCCGGGCCTTCGGATTGGCCGGCGATCGCCTCACTGCTGCGGGACAGCGGTCTGCCGCTCGACGGGCTCGACAAGCACCTCGGGGCGACGATCGTCGCCCGGGATGATGGAGCAATCGTCGGCTGTGCCGCGTTGGAGCTCTACGGCAGCGACGCGCTGCTGCGCTCGGTGGCCGTGGCGCCGACGCACCGCGGGGAGGGGATGGGCGAGGCGTTGACGGCCGCGGCGATTGCCCTGGCCCGCAAGCACGGCATCCATGCCATCCACCTGTTGACGGAGACCGCCGAGGGGTTCTTTCCCCGGTTCGGATTCACGATCACGACGCGCGACGCGGTGCCGGCCGCCGTTCGGACGTCAGTGGAGTTCACGACCGCCTGCCCGGCGAGCGCCACCACGATGACCTTGTCGCTGCGTTCGGCGGGATCGTAGGCTCGAACCGCCTCGGCCGGGGGTGCGTTCGTCACTGACCGTGCCGAGTCGCGAGTTCACTCGCGCCATCACCGCTAGCCCCGCACCACGGCGAACAGCCCCACGACGGCAATCACGAGACCGAGCGCCACCTTGACCGCCGCCGCCGCGGCCCGCCCCAGCACGGCACCCCAGCCGGCGCGCGTCGCACCGCCTACGGTAGCCGCACGGGTGTACTCGAACACCGCCGCGCCCGCGAAGGACCCGATGAAGGCGCCGATGACGCTGCCGATGATGGGGACCGGCACACCGACGATAGCGCCGACGATTCCACCAACGAGCGCACCCCAGCCGGCGCGGGAGGAGCCCCCGTAGCGGCGGGCGAACCGGAAGCCAAGCCACGCCTCGACGATTTCCCCGACGGCGGCAACGCCGAGCACGATCCCGATCGTGGCCACACCCACGGTGCGGAACTCGGTCAGCCAGCCATAGCCGATGACCCCGAGCACCATGATCCAGAGGCCCGGCAGTCCCAGGGGCACCAGGACCAGGCCAACGAGGCTCGCGACGACGAGCAGGGCGACTCCGAGGCCGGTCACGACGCGGGCCGATCCGGTCCAACACCGTGCAAGATCATCAGCTTCTGCCAGATCTTGCGGGAAAGGCCAGTGGAGAGATCCTCGATCTCGTTCACGGCCGCCAGGGCGACGTCGTCCGGGAACCGCTGCACGTACAGCGCGGCGATCTTGCCGGTGAGCGAGAGCATCTCGCTGCAGTAGTCGAGATAGCGACCGAGGTCGGCGGGCGTCCGCGACCACCGCGGCGACGACTCGGTACCGGCCAACGACACACGTACCCGATCGGGGTCCTTCGTGAGCTGATGCATGTCGATGATATGTGCGATCACACGCAGCTCGTGCAGCGCATTCAGCGCGCGGCGGCGTTTGATGCGAGTCTCGAGCGTAATGAGGAAGAACACGGCCACGCCAATCAGCACGACGTCGTTGATGCCGGCCTCGAGGATCTGGATGAACTCGCCGAGGTCGAACCCGCCCGGCGGCATCTCGAACCGCACGAGCGTCGTCACCAGGCCCGCCAGAATGAGCGCCACGAGGGCCCACGTCGCCATGCGGAGCGCCAGGAGCGGACGGGCAATCCACGCGGCCCGCTCGCGGGCGTGCCGCGCAACCTCGAGCAGCTGCGCGCACAGCCGCCCGAGCCCGGCGCCGGGGAAACGTTCCTCGATGCGACGGGACAGCGCTTCGATCGTGCGGACGATCTCGTCCGGGTTCAAGGAAACGCCTTGAGACAAGGCGGGGTTCATACGCCGGTTCGCAGGTAGCGCTGGATCGCCGCGGCCGTGCGATCCACCTCGCCCGCGAGGTTGTACAGGTGCGGCGAGAGCCGAATGCCGGGGCGGTCGGCACCGCCCCGCGCGGCACAGACGACGCCGTCGTTCTCGTACAGTGCCGCCGCCAGGCGTTGCGGATCGAGCGTGCCCGGGCGAAGCGTGATCACGGCTGCCGAGCGCTCGGGAGCGGGGTGGGTCCAGAGCGTGATGCCGTCGATCCCACCGAGTGCCTCCATCAACGCCTGCGCCAGCGCGCGCGCGCGCGCTTCGATCTCCAGCCGCCCAATCCCCGCCTGGAATCGCACCGCATCGCCCACTGCCGCCAGCGCCGGCTCATCACGCTGCCCCATCCCCTCGAGACGGCGGGAGGCCCCGACCCGCCCGGCGTACAGGCTGACGACGCTGGGCATTAGCTCGTCCTGCACCTCCCGGCGCACGTAGAGGACGCCTGTCTCCTTAGGTCCGCACAACCACTTGTGGACCGAGCCCGTGTAGAAGTCCGCGCCCAGCTCCGCCGGCCGCACCGCGAGCACGCCGAACGTCTGCGCGCCGTCGACGAGCGTCAGCACCCCGCGCTCCCGTGCCACGCGACACAGGTCAGCCGCCGGGAGCAAATCACCGGCGGTGTTCGTGACGTGGCTGAAGGCCAGGACCCGCGTGCGCGTCGTGAGTGCCTTCGTGAACGCATCGATGTAGTAGTCCCGCCCGGGATGCGGATTCACCTGCGGCACGACGACCACGCCGAACCCGAACCGCTCGGCCTTGACCTGCCAGGCCCGCAGCGCACTCGGGTGGTTGTCCTCGAACACCACGACCTCGTCGTCGGGCCCGAGCCACAAACCACTCGAGACGAGGTTGTTGCCCTCGCTCGTGTTGCGCGTCAGCACGATCTCCTCGGCCGACACACCGAGGAAATCGGCCATCAGCGTGCGGGTTTCCTCCCGCGCGTCTGGGAGCTTCCCGCGCGTCACGGGCGACGGATCGCTCTCCAGGGTTCGGGTC
>JAOUDR010000536.1 GCA_029859185.1 Gemmatimonadota bacterium | reverse complement strand
CGAAGCCCCGCTCCACGTCGCCGCGCTCGTAGACCTGCGGCGGGCTGACCCGGTTCCCTTGCTCGTGCACGAGAGGCGCGTCCGGCTCGAGCGCCTTCCGCTCGTCCGCCAGGAACGGCCGCACGTCGTACTGGACTTCGATGGCGCGCAGCGCGTCCTGCGCGTGGTACGGCGTGTCGGCGGCCACGGCGGCCACCGCTTCACCCTCGAACCGACAGTGCGGGTCGAACAGCTGCGCGCGGATGAGGTCCGCGTACGGCCGCGTGGCACGGTCGGGCGGCGTGAAGGCGCTCAGCACCGCCCGTACGCCGGGCATGGCCTGCGCGCGGCTCACGTCCACCGCGGTCACCACCGCGTGCGGATGCGGGCACCGCAGCATGGCGCCGTACAGCATGCCGGGCATGGTGATGTCGGCCGGGTAGACCGCCGTGCCGCTCACGCGCTCGTAGCCGTCCACGCGCGGGCGCGGTTGCCCCACGATCCGCGTCTCGCCCCAGGGCTCGAGATTGGTGGAGACCTCGGTCTCCGGCAGCTCGATGCCCTCGGTGTAGTAGCGGGTGTCGGGATGGTCCGTCATGACGCACCTCCCGCGCGCTTCATCTCAGCCGCGCGCTGTACCGCCTGCACGATGTGCGGATAGGCGCCGCAGCGACACAGGTTGCCACTCATCCCGTGCCGGACGCGCTCGACGTCGGGGTCACCGGTGGTCCGCAGCAGCCCTTCCGCCGCCATGATCTGGCCCGACGTACAGTAGCCGCACTGGTACGCGTCCTTCTCGACGAATGCCTGCTGCACCGGTCCGAGATCCTCGCCATCCATCAACCCCTCGACCGTGACGATCGCGGTACCTTCGGCCTCGACCGCCAGGGTCAGGCAGGCATAGCGAGGGACGCCGTCCATCAACACCGTGCACGCGCCGCACTCGCCGCGATCGCACCCGACCTTGGTTCCGGTCAGCTCCAATACGTCGCGCAGGACGTACGCGAGCGACCAGCGCGGCTCCACGAGCACCTCGTGGGTGCGACCGTTGATGCTGAGCGCCACCTTGGCAAACGCGTCGGCGGCAAGGACCTCGGGGACCTCGCCCGCCTCGGCGGACAGCTGGCTGGCCGCCGTGCCGGCCAACACGCCCGTGCCCATGGTCGTGAGGAACCCACGACGGCTGAGGCCGCGGCGATTCGTCGCAGTCTGGTCGTCGCGGTCGTTGGGATCTCTCGTCATGCGCGTCTCCTCCACACGGGCGAGATGGCTGTCTTCCGGAACCTGTCCATGAAGGCGTTTCGGGAGTGAAGGGGGCATGAATCCGGTGTGAATGGGCGCGAGGGGCACGTGAGGGCGCGTTGCCCCCGGGGGGAATTGGGGAAACCTCTGGCGGGCGGATGGGTATGGGAGCGTAGGCCCGGGAGAGCAACACCTTCGCACCGGAGCAGGCCATGGTACGAGCGGTCCGATTCTCCTTCTGTTTGTTGACCGTCGGCTGCATCAATACCAACGTGCAGCGGCTCGATCCGGCTCCACGGCCGGCCCGTTCACCCGACTCGGTCATCGTGCTGTTCGAGAAGCCGGACCGGCCCTACACCGTCCTCGCGGTCGTGACGTCGAGCAGCGTAGCGGTATTCGACAGCTTCGACGACCTGCGCCGGAAGATGATTGCCGAGGCGGCGCTGCTGGGCGGGGACGCGTTGATCCTGAAACCTGAATCCACGACGTCCACGTTCATCCACAACACGGTGGGCTTCGTACAATCCGATCGGAAGGAGACCGTGGGTGAGGTCATCGTGTTTCAGGACGCACGCCGGCCGTCCAGCACCCGCTCAGCACCGGGACCTTGAACCAACCTGCGGGACCTGCCCGGCTATCGTAGCAATACGTTCACCCAGCGGTCTCGCCGAATGAACGTGCCGATCAGTGCGCCGACGCCGGCCCCGATGGCCGCGCCGGCGAGCGGGGACGCCGCCTGACCGGTCTCGCAGACGTCTTCGAACCACCCGTCGCAATTGATACTGACGGCGATCCCAAGGCCGACCGCAAGCCCAATTCCGCCGCCGATTGCCGCTCCGATCCCCGCGCTGCCCCGCGACCCGACTTGTGCCGACAGGTGGCGGATGGCGGATCGTGCGACGACCACCTGGCGTCCCTCCAAGACGATGGTCAAGGAATCGCCGGACAGATTCGCGAAGGTTCCCTCGAAGCGCACGCACGATCCGGGCTCTTCCCGCCGATTGGAACTCGGCTGATGCCCGGGCGCCAGCGACTCCGCCTCGCACTGTGCCTCGAGGCGGACACGCATCCCGGGCTGGAGTACGGCAGCGGAGATATTCTGCGCTAAAAGCCCGGGCGGCAGAAGGACCGCAAGCAAGGCACCGGCGCAGCATTTCGCCAACATGGCATCCCCCCTGAGTGTGGGAGCAAGATGCCACCGTGCCGTCAAGGTCGCGTCAAGCCGGGCGTAGCGGAGCGCTGGAAGAACGGGCGGAGACGCGCGGCGTTCACAGCTTCCTGCGGGTGATCCCTCTTGCGAGGTCCGCGCACCACGCGCCATCGTTGGCGTCATGGAATTCCTCAACCTTCTCATCATTCTCGTGGCCGGCTGGCTCCTGTGGCGGCGGCCGGACAAGGAGCGGCTCGCGTTCGGGCTGCTCGTGGCGAGTTGCCTCCTGATGGCGCTCCTGTTCCTCATCGGCACGCATACCTCGTTCGTGCCGGGGGTGAACCTGTGATGGCGCTCTCCGAGACGACGTTGCGCACCGTCCTTGCGTGGGTCGTGATCATCCTGGTCGCGGGCCCCGTGGGCGGAGCGGTGTGGCTCGGGGTGGTGTACGGCGAGTCACCCTGCATCCTGTGCTGGGCCCAGCGCACGTCCAT
>JAOUDR010000535.1 GCA_029859185.1 Gemmatimonadota bacterium | reverse complement strand
CGACGCCCACATACACCCGCCCCAATTCCGCGGGCTCGATCACGGGACTCACGTGCTCGAGTCGCATGAGCAGCCTGGCGAACTGCTCGTCGTAGAAGACCGGGTCCGGCTCGAGCAAGGCGAGGGCCGGACAGAGACCGATGGCCTGGCTCACGGTGAGACCGGGTTTGACTCCCTGCCGGCGTGCCAGCGACGAGGCCTGCCAGATACGGCGGCTGTCTTCTGGTGCCAGGACGGCCGTCGGGCGATCGGCGAGATCGGGCCGCCGATCCTCTTCGCACCGCAGCGCGTAGAGGGGAATCCAAAGGCAGACGGCCGCCTCGCTCCGGAGACCTTTCACAGTCGGTCTCACCCAGCCGCTCCCTGCCACTCGGCGGTCCCGCCCTGCCTCACCCCACCGCCCGTCGGTTCCCCGCAACCCCACCCCATCCACCCGGCGGTCTCGCGGTGCAGGGCCGGGCGCCGCTCTCCCTCTCTGCCCCTCTGCTCTTTCACAAGCGGTTCCTCGGTAGCGATAAACCGAATATATCCCGAAGAAAAATTCGTACAAGGGAATGATCCGTTGCCGGTTATGTTGTTTTATGACAATATGTTAGGTGTGAATTGCCTGAATCGGGCAGAACTTCCTGGTAAGAAACCCGCTCCGTGTGGCATTCCTTCTATGTGTCGGGCAATGACGCCGTGACCGCGTCCCAATGGTCTGAAAGCGAGGCCGTGGCTCGAGCCCGTCTGGGGGAGCCTGCGGCGCTTACGGCGCTCTATCACCTGCACGGTGCGCGGTTGTTCGGGTTGGCGTGGCGGCTCACCGGATCGCACGCGGATGCGGAGGACGTGGTGCAGGACCTGTTCGTTGGATTGCCGGAGGCGTTGAAGCGGTACGAAGACCGCGGGCAGGTGGGTGCGTGGTTGCGTGCGGTGACCGTGCGTCTGGTGCTGATGCGTCGCCGTGCGGAGCGTCGGCGCCGTGAAGTAGCGCTCGCGCCCGATGTCGCCGACTCCGTCCCACCGGACGGCGGCATCCTCGCGCAACGGGGCGCCGCGCCTGGTTCGGGAGCGCCGACTTGGCGCCGTTGCGCCTTGTTGAGCTTGGCCAGTCGGCGGCGGTGGGATCGAGATCGATGTCACGGCCGATTCGGTCTTGCAACGCTGGTGGAGCGGAGGGAGGTGGCTGAGAGCCAGCCACGCGCGAGCGGGTGCGCTGTTCTTCCTGCCATTCTCGTATGCGCACGCGATGGCCGTCGTCGCGACGCTTCCGCTCACCGAGACGTGGGCGGGAACCGTCGGAGGGCGGCGCATGGCGGTCGTCGCCCGCGAGGACATCACGGTGCCCGCCGGGACCTTCACGTGCTGGCGGCTCGAGGCGCCGGAAGCAAAGGAAGGTCGGCTCGCGTCGCAACGCCAGGAGTGGCGAGCCTGGGTCGCCGTGGACCGTCCTCTCGTGATCCGGACGGAGACCGGCCCCGTGGCCGATCGCTGGGAGAGGCGCCTGGTCTCGTTCGAACCGGCTCTACAATAGGCAACCTGGTAGGCACTGTGAGGCAAGGAGGGAGGCCGTCGGAGACGCGGCGGCATCCAGCAGACGTCACCGCCCGCTCTCACGCTCCCGGGAGCCCCTCCAGGTCCTCCCGCAGCCGCGAAAACGCCACGGCACGGATGCCGTCGGCGAGCGGAAAGGTCCGTTCGCCCGCGTGAATTACATCGATCCGCGCCAACTGTAGGCTGTCGCGGGCGGCGTGCATGGAACGTGTGGTTGCGGGCGCCGTGGTTCGCTTGATCTCGAAGCCGAACCGCCGCCGGCCCCGGACGACCAGGAGGTCGAGCTCGGCGCCGGCGTGCGTCGCCCAGAAGAACAGCTCCTCCGGCCGTGCACCCAGATGCGTGACCAGTTCCTTGATGACGAACCCCTCCCACGAGGCGCCCACCTTGGGGTGGGCCTCCAGATCCTCGCGGCTCTCGACGCCGAGCAGCGCGTGCAGCAGGCCGGTATCCGCGATGTAGACTTTGGGCGACTTCACCTGCCGCTTCGCGACGTTCGCGGACCAGGGCGGCAGCGTGCGCACGACAAGTGCGGCGGACAGGAGATCCAGGTAACGCCGCACGGTCGTGGCGGCCACCCCGAACGCACGCGCCAACTCGGCGCCGTTCCATGTCTGCGCATGGTAGTGCGCGAGCATCTGCCAGAATCGGTGCAGGGTGATCGACGGAACCTGCACCCCGAGCGCGGGAAGGTCGCGTTCGAGGAAGGTCCGCACGAAGCCGCGGCGCCACTCGAATGAATCCGTGTCACTCCCAGCGAGGAACGAGCGGGGGAACCCACCGCGGAGCCACAACCCGTCGGCGGCTTCGAGCCCCACTTCGTCGAGCGCGAACCCATCGAGGTCGTGGTACGCTATCCGACCGGCGAGCGTCTCCGACGTCTGCCGCAAGAGGTCGGGCGCGGCGCTTCCGAGGACGAGGAACCGTGTCCGCTGCCCCGGCCGATCCACCAGGACACGCAGCACCGGGAACAAGTCCGGCCGCCGCTGTATCTCGTCGAGGACGACGAGTCCTTCGAGCGAATCGAGCGCGAGTTTGGGCTCGGTGAGCCGGGCCACGTCCTCCGGATCCTCGAGATCGAATCGCGTCACCGGCCCGTCGAAGCCGCGCGCGAGTTCGCGCGCGAGCGTCGTCTTCCCCACCTGCCGCGCTCCCAGGATCCCCACCACCGGGTGCGTTCGGAGCAGGTCGGTAACACGTGTGAGGTTACGGCGCCGTTCAAGCACGGAGCCAGTGTAACTTGAATATCGTGCGGCGTCAACTCGATTTTCCATAATCTCTTGACTCCCAGCTGGGAAGAACCTCGTTCCCCCTCCCACCCCCCCACCCCTC
>JAOUDR010000533.1 GCA_029859185.1 Gemmatimonadota bacterium | reverse complement strand
GGAACGTCGGATCCTCCTCCTGCAGCTTCTGGAGGGCCAGGGACAGCTTGTCCTGATCGGCCTTGGTCTTGGGCTCGATCGCGACGGCAATGACGGGCTCCGGAAACCGCATGGCTTCCAGAATGACCGGGTCGCCCTCGTCACAGAGCGTGTCCCCCGTGCGGGTCTCCTTCAGCCCGATCGCGGCCGCAATGTCGCCGGCGCGGACCTCGCCGATCTCCTCCCGCTTGTTGGCGTGCATCTGGAGCAGCCGCCCGATCCGCTCGCGCCGGTCCTTCGTCGAGTTGTAGATGTACGAGCCGGCCGGCAGCACTCCCGAATACACCCGGAAGAACGTGAGCTTCCCGACGTACGGGTCCGTCGCGATCTTGAACGCCAGCGCGCTGAACGGCGCAGTGTCGCTGGCCGGCCGCTCCACGAACGTCTCGTCATGATGGGGGACGTGGCCCCGCATCGGTGGGACCTCCAGCGGGCTCGGGAGGTAGTCGATCACCCCATCGAGCAGACGCTGAATCCCCTTGTTCTTGAAGGCCGCTCCGCAGAACACCGGCACGATCCAGCCATGGACGGTGGCGTGGCGGACGGCCCGCTTGATGTCGTCTTCCGTGAGCTGGTCCTCACCGGCGAGGTACTTGTCGATCAGCTCCTCGTGATGCTCGACCGCCGCCTCGATCAGCTCGTGCCGCAGCTGCGCCACGCGTTCGCGGAACGCCTCCGGCACGGGACCCTCGACCCACTTGGAGCCAAGTGACGCCTCGTCGTAGATGACCTCGACCTGGCGGACGATGTCGATCAGCCCCGTGAACAGCTCCCCGGACCCCAGGGGATACTGCACCGGGAAGGCCCTGGCCCCCAGTCGTTCCCGCACCATGGACAGGCAGCGGTCGAAGTCCGCCCCGACCCGGTCCATCTTGTTGACGAACACGATCCGCGGGACACCGTACCGGTCGGCCTGCCGCCACACCGTCTCGGTCTGCGGCTCCACACCGCCCACCGCGTCGAGCAGCGCGACCGCCCCGTCGAGGACCCGGAGGGAGCGCTCCACCTCCACGGTGAAGTCGACGTGGCCGGGTGTGTCGATGATGTTGATCTGATAGATCTCACCGTCACGCGGCCACAGGCAGAACGTCGCGGCCGAGGTGATCGTGATGCCGCGCTCCTGCTCCTGCTCCATCCAGTCCATCGTGGCCGCGCCGTCGTGCACCTCACCGAGCTTGTGGGTGCGGCCGGTATAGAACAGGATACGCTCGGTCGTAGTCGTCTTCCCGGCATCAATGTGGGCCATGATGCCGATGTTCCGAATCTTCTCGAGCGCCGTCTGCCTCGTCGCCATATCCCTGCCCGCGCCTAGCGCGATGAACCTCGTGTCTCCCAAGCCGTTCGCCGCGTGGCGAAGGCGCAAAAATCGCGGGGCGACCGTTCGTCTGCACTCCGCAGACAGGTCTCGCTCCGCCGTCGTCCGGGTCCGACCCTGCGACGCGGTCCCCGTTAGGGACCTATGTGCCGCCCGCGTCTACCAGCGGTAGTGGGCGAAGGCGCGATTGGCCTCCGCCATGCGGTGCGTGTCCTCTTTCTTCTTGATCGAGTTGCCCTCCCCCTTCGAGGCGAGGATCAACTCCGCGGCAAGTCGCTCGGCCATCGACTTCTCACCGCGCTGCCGCGTGTACTGAAGCACCCAGCGCATTGCCAAGGCCGCCCGCCGGTCCGGTCGGACCTCGACCGGCACCTGATACGTGGCGCCGCCGACCCGCCGGCTCTTCACTTCGACCGCCGGCTTCACGTTGTTCAACGCCTGCTTGAACACGTTCACGCCAGGCTGCCCCGTGCGCTGCTCGATCAGGTCCATCGCCTGGTAGAAAATCCCCTCTGCGGTGGACTTCCGGCCCTCGTGCATCAAGTTGTTCAGAAACTTGCTGACCGTCTGGCTGTCGTAGCGCGGATCGGGTGGTACCGGCCGCCGGACCGCCTTCTGTCGCCGGCTCATTTCGGCCTCTTGGCGCCGTACTTGGACCGACTCTTGCGCCGGTCGTTCACCCCGGCCGCGTCGAGCGTGCCCCGCACGATATGATAGCGTACGCCCGGCAAATCCTTCACCCGGCCCCCGCGAATGAGCACGATGCTGTGCTCCTGCAGGTTGTGTCCCTCACCCGGGATGTAACTCGTGACCTCGAACCCGTTGGTCAGCCGGACCCGCGCGACCTTTCGCAACGCCGAGTTGGGCTTCTTCGGCGTCGTGGTGTACACGCGCGTGCACACGCCGCGCTTCTGCGGCGATCCCTTGAGCGCGGGCGCCTTGTCCCGGCGCGCCACCTCGCGGCGTCCGTGGCGAATCAACTGATTGATAGTCGGCATACGTAACGAACAAACACCCCGCAAACGGATATCCAATAGAGACTTCGAAGCTACTTACGGCCGTGCCTCCTGGTCAACCCCCGCCCAACCCCTCGCACCCCGGGACCGCAGTCGGGGGCCCAGACCCGTTCGGGAATCCGACCGCCGACGTCCGGACACACACGCGGACCCTAGGCCAATCCGCCCTCGTCACCCAGCGACCCGGCGAGGATGGGCGTGGGCGCCCCCTCTTCCACTTCCGGCGGGGGCGGCGGGGGCTCGAAGCCCTCCGGCGGCTCGATATCGATTTCCGAGTACCGGTAGGTCCCGGTCCCGGCCGGGATCAGGTGCCCGATGATGATGTTCTCCTTGAGCCCGATCAGGTCGTCCTTCGCCCCCCGAATGGCGGCGTCGGTCAGCACCCGTGTCGTCTCCTGGAACGAGGCCGCCGACACAAACGACTGCGTCGTCAGCGAGGCCTTGGTGATGCCGAGCAACAGCGGCTCGGTGGTCGCCGGCTTACCACCCTTCTTCCGGA
>JAOUDR010000534.1 GCA_029859185.1 Gemmatimonadota bacterium | reverse complement strand
GCACCCAGCGGCTGCCCGCCCTGCGAGGCCCGAACCCTCACCTCGTGAATCCCTCCCGTTTCCGGTGTCCAGGACGCCTCGTACTCCCCGTCGCGACGCACGGTCCAGCGCAGCGGGATCTCTCGCTCCACTCCTGCCGGATCCACGACCGTGGCCCAGACCTCGGCACCGTTGACCCGCACGTATCCCGAGTCCGCGACCTCCGCGGTCAGCGTCACGGCCTCACCGGGTTCCACCCGGTCTGCGGAGAGCCGCGCGGTCAGAGGCTGCGGCACTTCACTCACGAGGTAGCGGAGCAGCTGGCGCCAGAACACCTCGTGCGTCTGGTCTTCGAGCGGGATATCCGCATGCATCTGCCAGACCCACGAGTCCTGCGGCGTGAGCGTCATGGCACGTCCCCGCCCGTACCGCTGCGTCGCCAGCACGATATAGGGACCGCGCGGCCCGCGGCCCGTGAGCAGGGTGCTGGCCCCGGGCTTCGCCTCACGAATTGGATTCAACAGCGATAACGCCGGGAGCGAGTCCCATCGCGCAGCGGACGCTTCCGGCGTGGCACGAAGCTGCAGCACCGGATGCTCGAGTCCAATTGGCTCCGCCTCGACCGAGACTTCCACGAAGAAGCGCCCGCTATCCGAGGTCGCGTGCGGTTCGGCGATCACCGGGAGCACATCGGCGAGGGGCGTCTGATCCCAGCCGCCCTCGGCAAACGCATCGCGTCCGCCCAGGGTCAGCAGCCCACCACCCCGGACGCTGACGAACTCCGCCAGCATCTGCAGTTGGTCGTGCGTGAAGAAGCTCGCCTCCACACTGCCGAGGATCAGTCCGCGATACCGAAACAGCTCTGCCCGAGTGCGCGGGAAGCCGGCCGCCAGCTCCGTGGAGTCCGTGACGCCGAGGCGCAGGAACTTGTCCTCCGCGGTCCGCAACAGGGTCACCACCTCGAGGCGATCGTCCTCCGCGATGGCGCGGCGCAGGAATTTCACCTCGAATCGCGGCTCACCCTCGAAGTAGAGGATCCGCTCGACGCGGCGCTCCACGACGAGCAGCGCTTCCACAGTGTTGTTCTCCGCAAGCAACTCCCCTTCTTGCACGGGAATGCTGAACCGCACCCGCCGTGGTCCCGGCTCGGACACGACGAAGTGCGCGCGCACCACGGATGGCTCTCCGGCGTTGGGGAGCCGGATCTCGGTTTGGCTGAGAATCCGGCCCTCGTCTTCCACCACGAGCGGGACCGTCCGGCCGCCATAGCCCGCGCTCTGCACCGAGAGCTCGGCGACCACGGCCGCGCCCTGGAGCACCGATCGCGGCACGGCCGCTCGGGTGACCTCGATGTCGGGCTCGAACGCGACATCACCGATCCCGACCGTGTAGACCGGTACCCGGTCAGCGGCGAGCGCCAGCAACGGCTCCGCGAGCGAGCCGTTGGCATTGTCCGCCCCGTCCGAGGCCACGACCAGCCCGGCGAGGGGAACGGTCGCCAGTTCCCGACGCGCGGTCGCGAGCGCCTCCGCCAGATCAGTCCGCCGGCCGTCGAACCTCAGCGCGCCGACGCTATCGACACGGTCGAGCGTCTCGGAGAACCGGTACACGCGCACCCGGAACCGCTGTGCAAGGGCTCGCATGACGGGACCGTCCGGCGCGAACGCCTCGGCCGCGACCGCGCCGCGCGTCTGATCGCCCTGATCCGCCACCCGCATGCTCCGCGAATCATCGACGAGCACCCCGATCACGTTTTGTTGGGGCACGACCGTTGAGAGCCGAAGGGTGGGTCCGGACAAGCAGAATACGAGGATGGCCACCACGCCGGCCCGGAGGCCGAACAGGATCACCCGATCGCGCACCGTGAGCGTGGTATGCGCCCGGCGGTAGGCGAGCCCCGCCAGCACGAGGGCCACCGCCCCAAGCGCGAGGATCACCCCCGCGGGCAGCGGGGATGTGAACACGAGGTCGCCGCGCGCGAAGACGATCGGGCGGTACTTGAAGAGCAGCTCGAACAGACGTTCCGCCATCAACGGCTCATTCCGTAGAGCACGACGTTGACGCCCAGACGGTAGGCATAATTCGAGAAGGGCAGCGGATAGAAGGGATCCTCAGCCCATTCCCAGGCGTCGCCCAGATCGCTGTTCCAACTGATCAACACCATGAGCCGGTCGGCGTCATCGAAGATCGCGCGCAGATGAGGCTCGTAGCCGTCGCGCTCCCAGGTGGGGCCGCCCCAACGCCCCTGTCGGTGATTGGGCACCTGGAGGATCTCGTCGATGCGATAGAACGTGTCGAGCAGTGGATGATCGCTCGGAAGCTCGACGATGGGGTATTCCGGCAGAACGCGCCGCATCTCCCACTCGAAGTTCTCCCATTCCCTGCTCCCCCAGAAATCGTCCACGATCATGAAGCCGCCCGCGAGCAGGTAGCTCCGCAGGCCCTCGGCCTCCGCATCCGTGAGCGCCATCCGACCGACCTCGACCGCATACACGAACGGGAACCGCCGCAACGCGGGATCGTCGAGCGAGATCGGGTTCTCGAGTTCGTACGCGTCGATTCCCGTGAGGTGTTGCAGCCCAATCAGGAACTGGCGGTCCGCCTTGGGGAAGTCGACGCTCCAGCTTCCCCGCCCCCACCTCCCGTAGCTCGTGTACACGGCACGGGTGAAATAGAAAGCCCGGCCCTGGGGAAGGACCTCGGCGTTCACCGACCGCTGTGCCGTCGGATTCGGGACCTCCTGGCCCTCGCCTCCGAGAGTGATCAGGGCGAGCAAGGGGACCAGGGAGGAGAGGCGCATCTGGGAATGTACCGATTGAATGGAGGTGGAGTTCCGATGGGGAGGGGCGGAGGGGCGGAGGGGCAGAGGGGCAGAGGGGCAGAGGGGCAG
>JAOUDR010000532.1 GCA_029859185.1 Gemmatimonadota bacterium | reverse complement strand
TATGGTAGCAGAGTGTCGCGCCGCGGCACCCTCCTTGCAGTCTCCCGATGGAAGGCAGGAGACATGAACACTAGCCCGCCTGTCTGGCCGTCATCCGTCCACGTGACGGTTCTCAGGTGAAACCCCGAGTCATCGGTCGAGCCCGGAGGTGCGAACGCCGGTCCCGCCGGAGGCGACGTCAATCCGTGCCGACCACGAGGTCCCGATGGAGCATTCTCAGTTGATATCGGTCATCGTGCCCGTCTACAACGAAAACGAGGTGCTCCCGACGTTCTACCAGCGTGCGTCGGATGCCCTTCGCGGTATCGAGGGGATCGACTACGAGCTGATATTCGTGAACGACGGCAGTACCGACGGATCAAACGATGTCCTGACGGACCTGAGCACTCGCGATTCGCGCGTTCGGGTGGTGCGGTTTTCCCGGAATTTCGGCCATCAGATTGCCATATCTGCCGGCATCGACTACGCCGAAGGTGATTGCACGGTGGTCATCGATGCCGATCTCCAGGATCCGCCCGAGGTCATCGCCAACATGGTGGCCAAGTGGCGCGAAGGATTCGATGTCGTGTACGGGGTGCGGGCCTCGCGGCGGGGCGAGACCCCCCTCAAGCTGCTTACCGCCTCGGCGTTCTATCGGCTGCTAAACCGCATCACGAAGGTCCACATTCCCGTGGACGTCGGCGATTTCCGGCTGATGAGCCGGCGCGCCACCGACCAGCTGCGGCAGCTGAGGGAGAAGGACCGGTTCGTGCGTGGGCTGGTGAGTTGGATCGGGTTCCGGCAGACCGGCGTCATCTACGAACGCAACGAACGTCTGGCCGGTCAGACCAAGTACCCGTACGGCAAGATGCTCAAGTTCGCACTTGACGGGATCACCTCGTTTTCCACTGTGCCGCTCAAGCTCGCAATGTGGCTTGGCTACGCCGCGTCCGGCTTTGCCTTCCTGTACATGATAAGCGTGTTCGTTCAGAAGGCGCTCGGGTACACCATCCAGGGATGGGCGACGATCATGGTGGCGATGCTGTTCCTAGGTGGCGTCCAGTTGATCTGTCTTGGCATCATGGGCGAGTACCTGGGGCGCATTTTCAACGAGATCAAACCCCGTCCGATGTACATCGTCGAAGAAGTCCTCGGACGCCGCAGCGCCACCGGTGACTAGGATCTTCGTGACGGGTGCCGCCGGCTTCGTGGGGCGCCGGCTGGTGGCGCGGCTCGTCGCGGCAGGCCATGAAGTCGCCGGCCTCGTTCACGGCACGGGACGCCCCGCCCTCGACCCAGATGGCGAGGGGACGGGATGGCAGGCCGTGATGGGGGATCTCCTGATCCCGCGTGACTATGAACCGGCGCTCGAGGGCGTGGATACGGTCATTCACGCGGCCGCGGCGACGGGCAAGGCGACGCCCGAACACCATTGGCGGGTGAACGTCGAGGGGACGGCGCACCTGCTGGACGCAGCGCGACGACACAACGTGCGGCGCGTGGTCCACGTGAGCTCGATCGCCGTCCGGTTTCGCCACACGAAGCGGTACCCCTACGCCCAGGCCAAGCAGGAGGCCGAGCGACTGGTCCTGGCCAGCGGGCTGGACACGGTCGTGCTGCGGCCGACGATCATCGTGGGTCCAGGTGCGCCGGTGTTGCAGGCGCTGGAACGGCTCGCGCGCCTGCCGATCATCCCGGTATTCGGGGATGGCCGCGCCAAGGTACAGCCCGTGTTCGTGGAAGATGCCGTCGGAGCAATGGTGGCCGCCGCCGAGACGGACCGACGCTGGACGGCTCCCCTCGACCTCGGCGGACCCGAACGCCTGACGATCGAGGCGTTCCTGCGCGCGATCGCCCGCGCCCGCGGACACGTCCGGCGTCGGACGGTGCATCTCCCGCTCTCCCTCGTGATCCCGCCGCTGATCGTCGGCGAGGCCGTCGCGTTTCGGTTCATGCCGCTCACGGTTGGGCAGCTCGCCACGTTCCGGTGCGACGGGATCGGGGACTTGCCGCCGGACTTCCCGCCGGACGCCGTCCCGCGCACAGGCGTTGCCCAGATGCTCGAACGGAGTATCGCCGATGAGTGACACCGACCTCGATCGTGAGTGCGAGGTGTTCACGCGGATGCTCGTCGGCCGATCGCCCACGCCGTACGTGGTCGGGAAGTACACGGAGGCGCACCGGCACCTTCCGGAACTCACTCCGGCGCACCCGCTCGACCTCGAGATACTGCGCATCGCCCGTCACGGACCCGGCTGGTGCCGGCTGGCGGATACCCTCGCGGTCCGGGTTCGGAAGACCGCTACGCTGCGCGTCAAGCTGATTGTGATGGTCGCGATCCTCGAGACGGTCCCCCCTTACTTCCAACTCTTGGACCGGCCGGTCCGCGGTGCGCTCCGTACCGTGCTCGCCCTGACGGTCCGTGGGCTCACGGCGGTGATGCTCACGCTCGCCGCCGCCGCCGCGCTCACCCCGCTCCTCGGGCTGGCACGGCTCAGGCGGGGAGCCTGAGGTGAGTCGCGTCCTGGTCGTCGGATCCGGCCCGAGCGGGGTGCACTTCGCACTCTCCGCGCTGCGTCGCGGCCATGACGTCACCCTCGTGGATGGTGGCCGGCAGGGACGTCCGCCCGTGCTTCCGGATGCCGGGTTCAATGCGCTCAAGGAGGAACTCGACGATCCGGCGGGCTATTTCCTCGGCGAGCGGTTCGAGGGCATCGTGCTCCCGACGGCGGGCAAGGAGTACTACGGGATTCCGCCGCACAAGCAGTACATCTTCGACGTTCCGACCGGGTTCCACTGGCGAGCGACCGGTTTCGAGCCGCTGGTGTCCTTCGCACAGGGCGGGCTGGCGGAGGCATGGACGGGCGGGTGTTATCCGTTCAACGACGCCGAGCTTGGCGACTT
>JAOUDR010000531.1 GCA_029859185.1 Gemmatimonadota bacterium | reverse complement strand
TGGCTTGCAAAGCCGACAGTCCCTTGTGAAGTTTCACGATTGAGGCACAGCTCCCCCCCTTGGAGGTTCCGATGTTTGCGAAGCGACTTCTGGCCTGTATTGCCGTAGCGGGCCTCGCCTGTGGTGGCGAACGAGCGGCTGATGATGAGACCGCGCGTGACCTCTCGCTTGCCCCGGCGGAATCGGTCGCGACGCTGAGCGACATGCCGGCGCCGGATGCGGCCGCGCCGGGCACGCAACAGCCTGCCGCGCCCCAGACGCCGGCCCCACGGGCCCTGACGCCACCCGCCGCGCGTCCGGCGGCGGGCCCGGCCATGCTCACGGCGGCCGAGGGCACGACCCTCATGCTCACGGCCAACGACACGCTCACGTCGCGCCACAACAAGCGCGGTGAGACGGTCACGGCGACGCTGTCGGCGGATGTGACGGATGCCCGCGGCCGCACCGTGATCCCGGCCGGCGCGCTGGTGGTCGGAACGATCACGGACATCGCCCCGGCGGAGAGCCCCGGTGGGCAGGGGCGGATGGTGATCACCTACACCACCCTGGAGTTCGGCGGCAACTCGTACGCGATTGCGTCACAGACCGACAGCCTGCCGACCTACATGAAGGGCCGCGGGGTGACGGGCGGTGACGCCGCCAAGGTCGGTGCCGCGACGGCCGTGGGGGCCGCTGTCGGTGGGATCATTGGCAAGGACGTCAAGGGTGCCGTGATCGGTGGGGCGGTGGGTGCCGCAGCCGGGGTCGGCATTGCCGCGGCGACGCGCGACGTCGACATCCTGCTCAACGCCGGCGATCCGATCCGGATCATCCTGACGGCGGCGTTTGAGCGCGCGGCGAGCTAGCGCAGGATCGAGCACGACGCAACGGCCCCGGGGCGCATGCTCCGGGCCGTTTCCGTTGGCGCACCCCGCCGGACCGTCGGCAAGCCCACGGAGACGGGACCCGGTTCCTACGTGCCGTTCCAGGAGCTGATCGTGCGTGCGATATCCCCCAGCGTGCCTGCCACTCTCATCACCCTTGCCTGCCTGCTCGGCGCCCAGCCGCTTGCGGCCCAGTCCGACAGCGCCCGCGTGGCCCTGGCGGTCGTCCAGTTGCGCAGCGCGGTCGGCGCCTGGTCGGTCGTGACCGAGTTCCTGGCCGACGACGGGTCGGTGGGGCGAACGGTGACCGGGGAGTACGTCTTCGAGTGGGTCGTCCCGGACCGGGTCGTCAGTGGACGATCGACCATCCCGGCGCTCGACCAGGCGTCCGGCATCCTGTTCTACGTGAATGCCCGCCGGATGAAGATCGAGATGGTCTCGGTCGGCGCGGACGGCATGCTGTGGATCATGACCGGCGATGCCGGCGACGAAGTGCGGTACACGCAGGAGTACGACACCGCCGACGGCAAGCGGGGCCAGCTGCGCTTCACCCGGTACAACGTCACCCCCGACCGCTTCGAGTCACGCATGGAATACACCGACGACGGCGGCGAGACCTGGAAGCCGGGCAATCATCAGGTGTTCGAGCGCAAACGCTAGGTCGGACCGCTCTTTCGTCGCTATCTCGCGAAGCCGAGATGAGACTCTGCGGGGGAGCGAACACCCCAGCCCCGTGAACCGGCACACCCGGGAGGCACCATGGATCTGTCGAATGCTACCGTGGGACAGTTGCTCATCCCGGTGGAGGACCTCGACCGGGCGCTCGCGTTCTATCGAGACGCGCTCGGCCTCCCGTTTCTCTTCACCGCGCCGCCGCAGATGAGCTTCTTCCAGTGCGGCGGCGTCCGGCTGCTGGTGGGCGTTCCCACAGCGGACGAGCCCCGCGGGCGTGGATCCGCAGTGTATTTCAAGGTCGCCGACATCCAGGCGGTGTTCCGGACGCTCGTCGAGCGCGGGGTGACGTTCATGGCGGACCCGCACGTCGTGCACCGCACGCCCACGATGGAGTTGTGGTTGAGCGAGTTCCAGGATCCGGACGGCAACCCACTCGCGCTCATGAGCGAGGTGACCGTAGGGGGCTAGCCGCGCGGTTCCCCCGCCCCCGGATGACCGCGGCGGCGGCAGGCGCCGCGTGGAGTGGTCGGGTCTCGCTGCGTTGACAGGAAGTCGTTGATTTGTGAGCGGGCGGGTTATGATGGCCCGCCACTGACGCGGGATTCGTTAGGCGATATGGAATCCGACACCGTTGGCCTCATTGCTATCGGATGGTTGGTAAGCGCAGTTCTACTATTCGTGCGATTGATACGGCGAGGGCGGGAGCTTGCGGAAACGCTCGCTACGCGGCACCCCGAGACCTACGTGGCGCTTGGTCGTCCCCAACCCGGCTATCTTCAGAGTGCCCGACGAAGCCGATTTGCTCAGTTCGTTGCGCGCCGGGAGTATGAGAATCTCGACGATCCCGCACTCTCCGCGCAGTTCGAAGACTACCGGAAAGCTGAAGCTCGCCTCCTCTTGTCTCTTCTTGTGAGCCTGGGGGTCGTGGCCTTGCTCGTCTTGACCGTGCGCGATGTCGCCTAACAACGCGCTGCCGCCGCCGGCGGAGTTCTCACTCGCCTCGTCGCCTTGATCGTGGACGGCCCGGGACATGGTCACAGGAGACGGGGCCTCCCGCTAGGGATCGGCCGTCAGCAGGCTCAACGAGTTCGGCGGCACGTAAAATGCCACCCGAGGCTGCGGCCTTCATGTATCTGGCCCGCGGCGTCGAGGAGATTCGCGAACGGTCATGAGTCGTCGCTCTGTGCCGTCGAACTCTCAATCCAGAGCGGACGCGCTCGAGCGCGCCGCTCGTGCCGGGCGTTAGGCGGACACCCGACCATGGCTCCGTACGCCGGGCGCCGCATCTTCCGCACCTCTCCTTGGTTGCTGGCTCTCCTCGCAACAGCAGATTTGCTGTTTGTCGCCGGGGCC
>JAOUDR010000530.1 GCA_029859185.1 Gemmatimonadota bacterium | reverse complement strand
CTGGGCGCGGAGCGGAGACGCCGACGCGTCGCTCATGGCCGGTCGGCCCCGGGCGGCAGCCGGAGCGCCGCCAGCAGGTCCAGCAACTTCGCGTTGAACGCCGCCGGGCGCTCCAGCATGAGATAGTGGCCGACACTGTCCATGAGCACGGCGTCGAAGTCACCGTACTGCCGGTTGCGGTCGATGGCGGTGACGGGACCGGCCGGCGGCCGCGGCGCCGCGTTGATGCAGCGGACCGGTACCTGCGCGGCCGCCATGGCGGCCGGCAGGTCGAGATTCGGGTAGTCCCGCATCAGTCCGATGGTCGCCCCGGTATCGGCACTCGCCCCCTTGCGGGTCACCCATGCGAGGATCGCGGTATCCGCGCCTTGCGGGAACATCGCCGTCACCATCTGCTGCATCGTGCCGGCGTAGTCGGCCTGGAAGGAGGTGACCATCGGCTCGACCATCGCCGCCGTGATTTCCATGCCGACGTCATGCAGGGCATCCGCGCAGATGACGGCCTCGACGCGACCGACGAGCCGCCCCGCCGCCAGCAGCGCTACGGGACCACCCATGGAGTGGCCCACGAGTACCACACGCTCGAGCCCGAGATCGGTCACAACGGCGGCGACATCGTCGCCCAGACCGTCGAGCGACCACACCGCCCGGTGCGTTCCGGACGATCCGTGACCCGCGAGGTCGAGCGAGACGACCCGGTATCCCGGCGCGAAGGCGTCGAGTTGCTCCCGCCAGAACGAACGGTCGCATGCCCAACAGTGGACGAAGACCAGAGCGACATCGCCGCCCCCACGCACGTCGTACACGATCGGTGTCCCGTCGGCGGTGACGACGGTGTCGACCGTCGGGGGCGGTGGGGCGCGGTCGGGGGCCGCCTGGCAACCGGCGAGACCGAGTACTAGGAGAGCTCGTGATGCGTAGTGCACGATCAGTGTCCCTGTTGAACGATGATCCGTTCGCGGACGAATCGCGGCGTTGCGATCTCGTCCAGCATGAAGGCAGCCAGATCGGCCCGGCTGACGGCGGACCGCAGGCCCACCGGGAGATCCGGGCCGGCAAGCACCCGCCCCGAGGGGCCGGCTTCGGTAAGACGTGGAGGCATGACGATCGTCCAGTCGAGGTCGCTCGCCATCACAATCGCCTCTTGCTCGTCACGATCCTGCGCCACCGCGGGCCGTCGCCACCGAAACCAAGACCGTGCCCAGGCCATCGGCCGGGATCGCGTGGGGACGTCTCCGATCATTGCGCCGGTGACACAGAGGAGCCGGTGGCACGGGGTGCGCTGCATCGCGGCGATGACCGCCCGCGTGGCGGCTGCACAGAAGACGTCGACGTAGGGGGCCCGCGGTCCGTACACGCAGCAGACCGCGTCGACGCATTCGACGACCGGTACGATCTGGGCAACGTCCCCGAAGGTGCCGCTGATCACGGCGACACCGCTGGGCGCGACGCTCGAGATGCGCGCATAGCTGCGGATGGTCCAGCCACGGGCACGCGCGGCTGCCGTCAACGCCCCCCCCGTTCGCCCCGATACACCGAAGATCGCGACCGCCGTCATAGCTCCTCGTGCATGCCGGGCCGCCCAAACTTGCGGGTGCGTCGGCAGGATTGCAAACGCCGGGGCGGGCCGCGACGTGCGAAGACGGCTCCGCGAGGTCAGATTTCGGGATGCCTGACACTCCCCTTCCCCCGGTCGTCTCCGAGAAGTCCCGCACCGCGACGCTGCTGCTGGGCCTATTCACCGGGTTCGCCGGCGGGCACCGGTTCTTCGCCGGCAAGCACGGTACCGGCATCTTGATGCTCTGCACGCTCGGCGGCTTGGGTCTCTGGTGGGTAGCCGACCTGATCCTGATCGGTACCGGCGAGTTCACCGACGCTGACGGGAGGCGGATCGTGCGCTGGCAGCCAGACGAAGATCTCGCCAGTCGGTCCGTCGGCGTGGACGCTCGGGTGCGGGAGCAACTGGAGCTGATGCAAACGGACGTCTACGAGTTGCAGGAGCGCGTGGACTTTCTGGAGCGGACGCTGGCGCAGGTCCGCGACCGTCCAGGGCTGGGTTCCGGATGAGGTGGCGGCGCGGCCCCATCCGCGTCGCGACGCTCGCCGGGGCCCTCACCCTGTTTTGGGGCGCGACGCCCGTAATCGGACAGCCATCCCCGCGTCCCTATCCGGACCGAGTCGAGATCCGGCGGACCGCCTTTGGCGTCCCCCACGTGCTTGCCGAGGACGTCGGCGCGCTCGGCTTCGGGATGGCCTGGATCCAGCTCGAGGACCACGGAATCCGCGTCGTGCTGGAGCTCGTGCGCGCCCGCGGCGCGCTCGCCCGCGCGTTCGGTCGGGACTCGATCGAGTCGGACTTCGTGCGGCGGCCGTTCCACGACCAGGCCGTCGCGACCTACCACCTCCTGTCACAGGACACGCGTGATCTCCTGGAGGGGTACGCCGCCGGGGTGAACGCCTACATGGCGCTGCATGACTCGGAGTTCCCACCGTCGGTCGAGCCGGACTTCACGGGGCACGACGCGGCCGCGTTGTGGGTCGATGAAACTACCGAGGTCAAGGTGCGCCGCTTCCGTACCCGTCAGGCGGCCCGGCGCGCGGTCCAGGATTCCCTGGCGGCGCTCGATCAGGGATCGAATGCGTGGGCGTTTGCGCCAAGCCGGACCGTGTCCGGGCGCCCCATTCTCCTGCGCAACCCCCACCTGTCGTGGGACGCCGGCTACTACGAGGCGCATATCACCGTCCCTGGCGTCATCAACTTCTACGGGGACTTCCGCGTCGGTCACCCGCTTTACTTCAACGGCGGCTTCAACGAGCACCTTGGCTGGGCGACGACCAACAACAATCCCGACCTCGAAGAGATCTACGCGCTCGATGTCGATCCCAATCGAGCG
>JAOUDR010000529.1 GCA_029859185.1 Gemmatimonadota bacterium | reverse complement strand
TCATTTCTCGCACCGTCCTCCCCGTCCCCGCCACCGCCGCCGTCACCCCCGGAATCTCCGGCCATTCGATCCCGCCTGCCGCCAGGCCGGCACGGATGAGTCCATGGAGCTGCGACGGGATCTCGACCGACCCAACCAGGACCGAATCCCCCACGACCAATCGCGGCACCCCCAGGCGTTCCGCGCTCACGGGGTGCGTCGTGAGCGAGGCCTCGTACAGCAGGCCTCCCGCAGACAGTGAGGCGTCGACGAACAGGATCTCGAGTTTGCCGTTGGTAACGAGGGCGATGGCTGGCTCCTGTTGGAGCACCTGCGGAGCACCCCCGTACACTTCGAAGAAGACCGGCAGGTCTTCACTGATCACCTGCCGGCAGTGGGGGCACGTGGGGGAGTGAAACAGGACGGCACGCACGGTCTGGGCCCAGGAGGCCGAGGGCACCGTCGTGAGGGTCAGGGCGCCGAGTAGCGTAATGCGCCCGGCCCAACTGACGACGTCACGCGCGCTCGGGTATGCGTTCCCGCTGCGTTTTGTCACCTGCCGATCTCCTTCATGAAACCTGCCGTGCGCGACCGGCCCCCGCCAGGGCCCCGGACCGGGTAGATGGAACGTCTTTCCTGGTAATGAGTTGCAGCGAGTCGCGTGCGCACGTTGTTTGGCACCACGGGTTCGCTGCGATCTGGATCACGGCACTGGGCGCTGCCGAGCCTTACCCTGTCCCCATGGTGCAGATCACGATCGAGCGACGCTGGGGAGGGTACACCTTCCTGGTCAACGGTCGGGATGATGTGGTGGTCGATCCCGAGTGGGGTGTCACCACGTTTGGTACCGAGCGCGCGGCGTTCGAGGCGGCTGTGGCCGTCGTGCGCGCCCTGCGGCGGGCAGGAGAGCGACGGGCCGATCTGATCTGAACTGACGGACGGGACAAGGTGAGGACGTGAGAGGTGAGGGCCGGACTCTCAGGTGCTCCGCACGCTGGCGGCCGAACGCATCGGCCGGCGCATCGGCCGCGTGAACCCGGAGGTGCTGGCGACGGCGCTGGAAGGCCTCCTCGAGATCGTGGGAGACTGACCCGCGCCCGCGCTTCCCCCGCCCCGGCGGCCCCCCGACCGTTCCCTACCGTCTTCTACCGCCATCTAGTCCAGATAGTAGTCAATCGTCGCCACCACCCGGATCGTCTTGAACAACTGACTCTCCTCGGTCACCCCCGATGCCTGATCCCGCGGCAGGATCACGAAGATCCCCTGATTGGCCCGCCGGATCCCGCCGAGCGAACTCCTGGAATCCGCCGCGAACTGCGCCGCCGCCTGGCGCGCCGCCGCCGTGGCCTCGGCGATCATGTCGGGCTTGTAGTCGTTGAGCCGCGTGAACAGGAACGTCGGCGTCCCGGCCGGCCCGCCTGGGCCGTAGCCACTCGACAGGAGCACCCCGGCCTCGAGCAGATCGCCCACCCGCTGACTCGCCGCCATGATCGAGTCCGGCTCCGTGGATCGCACCATGATCGTCTGCGTCACGATGAACCGGTTCGTGACCGGTCCCTCCCGGTACGGGTTGGCGTAGGCATCCTGCACCTCGAGCCCCAGCACCTCCATGGTCTCGGTATCGATCCCATGGCGACCGAGCAGCGCCAGAATCTGCCGGGTGCTCCGCGCGATCTCCGCCTGCGCCTCACCCAGGCTGTTGCTCGCCGCGACGAACCGGATGGGCCAGAGTGCCAGATCGGCTTTCACCTCCCGCTCCGCGACACCCTTCACCGTGACGAACCGGTCCGCCGTCCGCGACTGCACGAACCCGCGGCCGATGAAGAAGCCGGAAAGGGCGACGCCGACGGAGAGCGCGATGGCGATGGCGAGATGGGAGCGGCTATCGGGGGTCATGGGAGCTCACCTTCAGGACGGTAGAAGACGGTAGAAGACGGTAGAAGACGGTAGGGGGCGGTAGAGGGGTAGCCGCGGGGTGGGCGCAGTGCTGCGGTGCCACCTCTCCCATTCCTCCCACCACTCTGCATTCTGCATCCTGCACTCTGCATCCTGCACTCTACTCTGCATTCTGCACTCTGCATTCACTCAGCTCCAGCTCCGCCATCCCACCATCCCAAACCACGCCAGGTAGACCGACACACACACGAAGACCGCCGAGGCAAACAGTGCGTGCCAGCGGACGAGACGATTGATCTCGCGGGCACGCCACGCCGACAGGAGACCGATCAGGCTCGTGAGGGGGAAGACGATCGTCGCGACCATGGCGGTCCACGCCCACGGGGTGGGCCGACCGAGGGCGGGGATCACGTTCTCCAGGGTGATCGCCACCACGCCCACGAACGTCGCAAGTGCCAGGATAGCGATCAGTGGCCAGACGCGCACGTGTCGCTTGGGAACGCCCTGGAGTCGCTTGAACAGCCAGCGTGGGATCCACACGAGCGCGAACAGCACCGTGGTGCCGAGCGCCAGGAGGAACAACGCCACCGCGCCAAGCTCCAGCCAGACGACAGGCGTCCAGGCCCGGTGGTACTCCGCCGGCAGGAGGTAGCCCATGCGCTCGATGGCCGCGCGCCGGCCGTTATCCGGATCGTCCACGAGCGCGAGCGTGGCTACGGGATCCGATACCCTACGGAATAGCCGCTCCGTGACTGGGACGTAATGGATTGCGTCGCCCAAGAGGGGCTTCATCACGAGCGTCGAGTCGGTCACCGTGACGCGCTCCAATCCCAGAATCCGCTCGAGGAAATACGTGGCCTGAACCCGCGGGTTGTCTGGCCGGTACCAACCGGTCCGCGCCCGCGCGAGGGCGGAGACCGGGACGATTGGGGGTGGGTCTGGTGCAAGGGCGTCCTTGGTGAGGTAGTCCCGCACGAGACGCGAGATCTGCTCGAACGCCTCGCCGCTCCCCGAATTGATCA
>JAOUDR010000528.1 GCA_029859185.1 Gemmatimonadota bacterium | reverse complement strand
AATAACACCTCCACCGAACTTCACTGGCAGCATAACACCTGCGGTTCTCTGACATGACGAGAAGGTGTAAGTGCAGGCCTACGCTCGCAATACCCCCTGCTAGCGGTAGTAGGGGTGACTCAGCCAAGGACCGCTCGGCCGCGCTGCATAACGTCACGCTGCGTAACAGGAAGTTATGCAGCGAAGCCTTCGACATCCGGAAGCAGGGGTGCAACGCGGGACCGGGCTGTCTTCTATCCCCTCAAGTGCATCACGGCAAACCTGCTACCGCAGCACCAGAGTCCCTATGTGCTTGCCAACAAGGAGGTTGGAGTTTGGCGAGGTCTGAATCGGTCCACCTACTAGTTCTAGCAGTTGCGCGAGCGATCCCCCCCGAGCCGTGTGTGGGCATTTCTGTGGGCTGACTGACGCGGACAAGGAGGACTGGGCAGACTCAGAGGGAAAAGGAAGCGGCCACTGGCCCGACTGGCACAGACGTGGAAGGGCCGGGCAGGACTCGGAGAGAAACGTGGCGAGGTCCTTTCAAGACCGCTGCCTTACCAATTAGGTCTAGCCCTCCCAAGGCACCCAAAACTAACGGTCCCAGGCGGCCCCGCCTATCTGCCTCTCACAGTTTCTTCACAATCGCCGTACCTATGACCGGTACATTTGTCCAATCCCTTGGCATCGGCGCGCTTGCGACCCTGGCCACGGGGCGGGATTTCGAGCACGCACCCCAGCTCTAGTCCCGGGGCGGGAGGGTGCGGAGGACCGATGAGTACGCGCAAGCCGTTCAACTCGTTCGACATGGCCCAGGAGCAGTTCGATCACGTCGCCGGCCTGCTGGGATTGGACCGCGCAACGATTGACCTCCTGCGCTGGCCGCTGCGGGAATACAGTTTCGCCATCCCCGTCCGCCTCGATGACGGCACCACCCGCGTCTTCCGGGGCTTCCGCGTCCAGCACAACGATGCGCGGGGCCCGAGCAAGGGCGGCATCCGGTTCCACCCCGCCGAGACCATGGATACGGTCCGCGCGCTGGCGATGTGGATGACGTGGAAGTGCGCGGTGGTGGACATCCCGCTCGGTGGAGCCAAGGGTGGCGTCATCTGTGATCCACACGATCTCAGTCAGCGCGAACAGGAACGGCTCTGCCGGGGATACGTGCGGCAGATTGCCAAGAACGTGGGACCCGTGACGGACGTTCCCGCGCCGGACGTCATGACCTCGGCCCAGCACATGCTCTGGATGCTCGACGAGTTCGAGACGGTCCACGGCGGCAAGGCGCCGGGGTTCATCACGGGCAAGCCGGTGGGAATGGGTGGCTCGCTCGGCCGCAAGGAGGCCACGGGCTACGGCGTGGTGTTCGCGATCCGTGGCGCACTCAAGGAGCTGGAGCTCCGGCCGCAGGACACGCGGGCCAGCGTCCAGGGATTCGGGAACGTGGCGCAGCACGCGATCGAGTTGTATCAGCAGATTGGGGGAACCGTGGTGGCGGTGTCCTGCTGGGACCAGCAGGATCAGACCGCGTACACGTTCCGCAAGCTGCCGGGGGTCGACCTTGCGGAACTGCGTGCCATCACCGACCGCTTCGGCGGGATCGACCGGGAGAAGGCCCGGGACTGCGGGTATGACGTCCTGCCCGGCGATCAGTGGCTCGAGCAGGAGGTGGAGATCCTGCTGCCGGCTGCGCTGGAGCATCAGATCACCGCCGACAACATCGAGCGCGTCCGCCCCACGGTGCGGATCATTGCCGAGGGTGCCAATGGCCCGACCGGACCCATCGCCGATCAAGTGCTCAAGGAGCGCGGCGTGTTCATGATCCCGGATCTGCTGGCGAACGCCGGGGGTGTCACGTGCAGCTACTTCGAGCAGGTCCAGAACAACATGAACTACTACTGGGAAAAGGACGAAGTGCTCGGCAAGCTCGACCGCAAGATGACCGCGGCGTTCCTGGCCGTAAGCGAGCTGGCCCGCAAGGAGAATCTGTACATGCGCGACGCGGCGTACGTCATTGCCGTGAGCCGCGTCGCCGAGGCCTGCCGGGAGCGCGGCTGGATCTAGCGGGGTCGCGCCGCGGTTCGCCAGCCGCCCTGCCGCCCTGCCGCGCTGCCGCCGTTCCAGGTAGGAGTCCTTGATGGCCGTCGAACACGCAGACGTCGGGCGTCTTCCCACGTTCGATCGGCAGTTCTTCAGTTCCGCCGACCTCTGCACCCGCATTGGCACGGGGGCCATCGGCGGGAAGGCCCAGGGGCTGCTCGATGCGCGCGCCGTGATCGAGCACCTCGCCCCGGAGGCGACCTCGGGCATCGAGGTGCGCATCCCCCGCATGATCGTCGTGACCACGTCGGTGTTCGACGACTTCCTGGAGCGCAACGCCTTGGCGGACACCATTGCCTCGGCCACGTCGGACGAGCGCTTGGCCGACGCGTTCTGCCGCGCGTCCCTCCCCACCGAGTGGCTCGGCGACTTCCGCGCCATCGTCGAAGAAGTGCATACCCCGCTGGCGGTCCGCTCCTCGAGCCTGCTGGAAGACGCGATGCACCGCCCGTTCGCCGGCGTGTACGCGACCAAGATGATCCCGAACGACCAGCCGGATGCGGACACCCGGTTCCATCACCTGATGGAGGCGGTGAAGTTCGTCTACGCGTCCACGTTCTTCCGGGAAGCCGCCCGCTACCGCCGCGTCGCTGCCGCGGGACGCGAAGAGAAGATGGCGGTCCTGATCCAGGAGGTCATCGGGACCCGGAACGACGAGCGCTTCTATCCCACCGTCTCCGGCGTGGCGAAGTCGTACAACTTCTACCCCAGCGGCAGCGCGCGGCGGGAGGATGGCGTGGTGCACCTCGCGCTCGGCCTTGGCAAGACGATCGTGGATGGCGAGCGGAGCTGGGTCTACGCTCCCACCCGGCCCACTGCGGCG
>JAOUDR010000526.1 GCA_029859185.1 Gemmatimonadota bacterium | reverse complement strand
AGCGCGTGGTCATCGGCGAACACGCTCTCGGCTTCCTCGAAGGCGACCCCGTGCTTCCGCTTGTTCGCGGTGCTCTTGGTGGGATCCCATTCGAACCGGAGCTCGGCCACACCGCAACGTACGTACGGTGTATGTACTTAGTCAATGGTGGCGCGCGGCATAACGGATCGGTGCTTGAGCGGCGGGCATCGTCTCTCCAGCAGCAACGTGTATCAACGACGTAATCTAGGAACCCACCACGCGAGTGATCGCAACGCCATGCGCGCAGCCCGACAGCTCGAAGCACCTGTCATGCTGCACGGCGCATGCGGATCCACCTTATAAGCCACCAGCCGAAGCCGACTACCACCAACCACGGCGTGACGAACGTGACGAGGTAGACAAGCCAAGCAACGGACGTCGAGAGGACTTGAAGTGAACGACGGAACGCCTCCGCAATCGGCGCCGTGGATCCGGGCTGTACGAAGGCGCCGGGCTCCACAATGGTCATGCTGATGGTCGACATTGCGATTCGTTGGTCGTAGTAGCGGCGCTCGCCCTTGAGTTGCTCAAGCTCAGTGATGACACGGGATAACTCGCGCTCGACCTCAAGTACATCGGAGAGCTTGCCGGTGCGATCCGAAAGCAAGCGGCGCAATCTGGCCGCCGTTTCTTCCTTCACGGTCAGTCGCGTCTCAAGATCAGCATAGGCCTTTGTGACATCTTCTGTCGTAACGGCATCAGCCTTCACTTCCCCGAGCTGTCGCAAAGCCTCCAGCAGGCTAGAGAAGCTGGCGACCGGGACCCGGATGAGCAGGGCGGCGTTCTTCCTGTCCTGATCGTCCTGTGTGATACGCGTGTCCGCGAGCAGGGCGCCGAAGTGGCGAGCGATGCTGTCTGTGCGCGCGACGGCTTCGGGCACACTCCGCGCTTCAATGCGGAGTTCGGCGGCACGAATGAGCTTCTGTTCCGCCCACATCGCCTGCAATGACGGAGGAGCTTGCTGGACCTGGAAGCCTGGAGGTGCGCGTTCTGCGGCAACCATGGGGTCGGCGAATGCGGCCGCCCGATCGGCTGGAGGTGAAGCGCGGCCACACGATGCGATGGCGAACACGATTGTGAGCGGGCAACTCAGCGTGACAAGGCGCATGGCGCTAGCCTCGCGGCGGAACGGCAACTGGTGGTCGTGCAGCATAACGGCCCCGCATAAGCTGCGGGGCGCGGTTCGTAGACGCCAGCCCCCGCGCTACCCGGCGGCCGCGCCCCGGCAGCTTCATGCGGTGGTTAGGCTGCACGGTTGCTGATCCATACGTCGTGACATTCTGCTCGAGTCTATCGAAGACGAAGGGCCAAGACAAAGGTTCCCCCAAATAGGAGGCCAAGGAGAATCCACCAGCCGCCGTATGACGGTAAGGGCTCGCCATCGACCAAGAACCGGTGAGGGTTCTTCCAAACGAGCGTAATGTGCGCGGTCCCTCCGGCAAGCAAGGACCGAATGGTGGCCTCTGGGAGAAAGAGGTTGGTCGCCACTGTGCGCCCATCGTCGGTCGCGATGCGTACGGGGAATTGCGCCCGTGAAGCGCCCTCATACTCTGACCACGCCGTGGGCGCTGGCGTCGTGGCGGAAACGCTCTGGATTGTTGCCGGGACCCCAGCGATAGAGAGTTGGAACCTGGCATAGGCCTGGGGCAATGCGATGACGAAACAGCACAGCGCCATGACGGCCAACATGACTTTGAAGACAAGACCTCTCACAAGCCCCACGGAAGGAGAGGAGGTCATTGAGGGGTAGGTCCGATTGCAAGCATGTGGGAGCGGCTCCAAGGCGCTGAAACGGAACCGGGGTGATCGTGGCAGCGCATCGGTGCAATCACAATGGTGCAGCCTAACGACCGCGCATCACCTGCAGGGCGCGGCAAGTCTCAGGGAACCTACCCCGCGGCGCTGGGCCGTGCCAGCCTGGGGCACCGGCCGGGCCGCGCCCTGGCTGGTGCATGCGCTGGTTAGGCCGCCGCCATGGCGATTGTGGCGCCTCCAACGAGTGCGCGCATGAAGCTACCAACAGGCGAGTAAGTGGTATTACTGGACTAGGTAGGCGGATCACAACGTGCCCGAGCGACCTTGATCGCCCGCCGTGTATCCATGGACGTTCCTGGCAAGAGGTTGTAGTGCGTTCGCGCCACCCAGCCGTCTCGCCGAACCATGCCTTCCGTGAACTTCAGGTGGTACGGTGCCCCGACGGAGTCTTGCACGATCTCGACGATCAGCGCGTCGATGCGAGCCGCGTCGGGAGAAGAGTAGCGGAACCGGGCGGCCGCGAAGCGCACCCGGTCGAGATCAAGTGGAGATGTATCCAGCCCTTCGCCCTGAACTGCCACTAGAGCACAAGTGAGCATGGAAACGCGGGAGTCAGTGCTCTGGGCCTCGAGTGGGATGACAAGCCAAGGGGTTAGGAGCGCAGCCAACGCGATACCTGGATGGCGCATGGAACCGTCCCGTATAGAGGATGACCAGGCGGCCTAACGCCTGCGCATGACCTGCGGGGCGGCGGCGAGGTCGCCAGTCCTCGCCCGGGCAGGGCAGGTGGTGTCAAACATACACGAACCGACGGCCGCGCCCCGACTGGTCCATGCGCCGGTTAGACGGCAACTGGGAGGGCCACCATGAGTTGCCTGTGGCTCGGAGGGTGAACACGACGTCAATCGATGGCGTTATGTGACACCGCCGGGCGGCTTTGTCCGGCTATATCCTGAGCCTCGGCCAGTACGGCAGCAACAAACTCTGATACGATGTGCTCTAGGTGGATTACGCTGTTGGGGCCGACATCCCATTCCTTTCCAGCGAAGGTAAATGACGTTCCCCGCACACGACCAGATTGCCACACCTCCAGGGAGCCAGTCATGTCACCAGAGACAACGACATCG
>JAOUDR010000527.1 GCA_029859185.1 Gemmatimonadota bacterium | reverse complement strand
TACCCTGCGCCGGCGGCCGCACCAGCACAAGGCCCAGGACCGCCAGGCCGCGTAGAACGGAAGCGAGGAGTTTCGGCATGCTGACCTCCACGAGATCGCCGAGGGTGTTTGCAGGCCCACCACGAGTTCGGTGATACGCGCTCGGTGGGTGCGACGGCGCGCAGGTCTCAATACGCGGACTGACGCGGCGATCCGGAAGACACCTCGGCAGTGTAACCCTGTCAGGGGACATCCGAGTGTCGTGTCCCGTTCAGGCGCTCCAAGAGGAGCTGCTCGTAGATTACGTGCGCGAACTCCGCACGGTTCCGGACCGCGAGTTGTCGGTACACTCGACCGACGTACGTGTGGACTGTATGCACCGACAGGCTCAGGATCCGCGCAACATCTCCTTCCGTCCGCCCCTCGAGCACTAGAAGTGCGATTTCGGCCTCGCGATGCGACAAGGCGAAGTGGTCCCAAAGCCGAGTCCACTCGTGGGTGGCACAGGCGCCACCGCGCCGGGCCCGCGAGAGAGCGGACTTCGGCCGGACGTGCGAAGCCACCGGGCCGGGTGGCGAGGCTGGGGCCGTGCTTCTTGCGTCGGTCTGCATGTCGTGAGTATCCACGCGGCGGTCTCACCTCGAGTGCGGCGAGAGTCTATGGGCACGTGGTCAACGAGCGTTCAACGGTGACTCAACACATTGCGGGTAGTGCCGATACGAAGGCTCTTGGAAGGGGAACCGCGGTCGCCCAGATGCCGGACTGCCGCGCAACGGCAGCCCCAGGCCCCTCACCGGGGGGGAGAAGAGTCAGTTCTGTTGAACTCGGAAGCTGCTTGCGAGCGCCGCTGTTGACTGATCGTTCCACAGAGCCTGCTCGCCCGGAAACAGCTGGCACGACGGGGCGTGAGGAGGCGTCGCAGGGCGAGCGGTTACAGTTCTTCGGGGCGGGCTTCCCGCTGCCTGAGGCCGGCGGTCTGGGCGCCCTTTTCCTGGGTGGTTAGTGCAGTCCAACTTCCTGCTGTCAGTTGCAGGCCGCCCCCAGCGTCATTACGGGCATCTCACGACGATGACGTTCCCGCGGATCGGGGCGTACCAGGACCCGCTGCCGCGCAGCTGCAGCGGCACCCTCGCGAGCGGTCCTTCCGGTCGCCGCCGCTGACCCACGGCCACAACGGCGCTCAGCCTCGAGTGCATCTAACCTCTCACTGCGAAGAGAGTTGCCCCCCCAGGATTCGAACCTGGATTCCCGGAGCCAAAGTCCGGTGTCCTAGCCATTGGACGAGAGGGCAGTAGGGAAGTGAATCTAAGGGGAGTCGTGGGAATCGTGAAACGTGAATCGTGAGACGACTCCCCACGCGCTTGAGTCGCGCCGCTTGACGTCTTCACGTCACACGTTTCACCTCTGATCCCGGCCCCGCTCTCGTCGCCGTCTTGATCACTCGCTGATTCCGCTCGCCGATCTCCAGCGCCGCCCCGTCACGGTCGCGCGCGTTCTTGTAGATGGCAAGGAGCGCCGACCCGGAGCCCGAAAGCCGCGCGAGCAGCGGACCGGTGTGGCACAGTCGCTCGAACAGGTCGCGGAGCCCTGGTTCCTTGCCGAAGACGGGCACTTCGAAGTCGTTCCCACCCAGGCGCGCGATGCCACCCCACGACGTGAGCGCATCCAACTCCAGCACGACGCTGCCTCGTCCCTGCGACCAGTCACGTCCCGCGCTCAGCAGATCGTAGGCGTTGCCCGTTTGAATGCCGAAGGGCGGGAGGACGAGGAGGGCCGGCGCCGATGGCGGAGGTGGCAGGCGGAACATCCGCTCGCCGCGCCCCCACGCCAGCGCCAGCGGCACCCCGGAGGCGAGGAACGGCACGTCGCTGCCCAGCCGGGCCGCCATCTGCAGAATCTCGTGCCGCGGAACCGTGTTGCCCGCGAGGGCGTTGACCGCGTGCAGCGCCGCGGCCCCGTCCGCCGATCCCCCACCAAGCCCCGCACCCACCGGGATACGCTTGACGAGGTGCAGCCGTACTCCGAAGCGGCGGTTCGTGGCATCCAATACCATCGCCGCCGCGCGATAGGCCAGGTTCGATTCGGTCGGCCCGGTGTCGCCATCCTCGACGACCAACTCGATCCCCGACGGGATCCGTTCCACCGTGAGTTGGTCCGCCAGCTCGAGCAGCGTGAACAGGGTCTCGAGTTGGTGAAAGCCCGAGGTCTCCCGCGCGAGGACGCGCAACAGGAGGTTGGCCTTGGCGTGGGCGGCGACGGTGAGGCGATCGACCGATCGCGGCCTCACGAGATCGTCGGATCGACCAACTGCGGGATTTGGGGTGATCATGTCCTCCTGCTGTCCCGAGCTTCTGCTGTCCCGTTCTGCCATCCTTCCCAGCCTCCAGCGACCCACGGTTGGACCGCGTAACGTAACGCTCGACACGGGCGCTTGTGAGGACGCGGTTCGAGGCGGAGTTGGCCCGGTTCGGTCTTCATCTTCGGATCCGCTCGGGCAGTTGCGTGAGCACGGGGCCGGCGCGAGCGGGTGATCTGCATCACAATGTGGCGGTGCGACTTGCGTCGAAATAGGACAATCGATGTTCCCCTTCCTCCTTCAATTTCATCTCACCAACCCTTCATGAACGGTGGGCGAGGTTCCGGGCAGCTTCTCCGTAGTTACCCGGAAGCTGTTTTCGGACCGGAATCAGCGCCAGGAGTCCCAGGAACTTGGGAGTGAGGGGGAACTCAGTATGCGGAAGTTGCTTGAAGTACTCTGTCTGTTGGTGGTCACGTCGGTCGCCGCGAGGGCACAGAGTATCACCGGGACGGCCCACGACCTCTCCGGAGCGGGGTATGGGACCACGGAGTTGTGCGTGTTCTGCCACACACCCCACGATGCAAACACGAGTGTGCTGGCCGCGCCGCTCTGGAACCATTCGCTG
>JAOUDR010000525.1 GCA_029859185.1 Gemmatimonadota bacterium | reverse complement strand
CGTTCGAGCGGATGCCGGTGCAGGGACGAGCGCTGACCGACCATCTCCGCGATCAGCTGCAGATGCTCGACCTGACCGCTCGGCAGTTGCTGTTGACCGAGGAGTTCATCGGGAATCTCGGCGAGGACGGCTACCTCCAGGCCAGCCTCGAGGATATCGTCGACGGCGCCAACCGCTGGGTGGGGTGGACCGAGGAACGTCCCCCCGAGAGCATGTCGGCGCTCGAGGCGGAGCTGCTTGTCGGGCAGGCCGACGAGCCCGCCGAACCGTTCGCGGTGCAGAGCATCGAGACGGTAATGGATCCGGATCTACCGGAACCGATGCTGCCGGGGGAGGAAGCGCGGGACGAGGCGAGTGACGTGGTTGCCGTTGACACCACACCACCCGGGGCCGCGGCGGACGGCGTGGGGGTGCCGTTCACCGTGGCCGAAGCGGAGGAGGTGCTCCGCATCATGCAGACGCTGGATCCCCCGGGCATCTGCGCACGGGACCTCCGCGAGTCGCTCCTCATGCAGCTGCGTGATCTGGGGGAGGAGCGTTCCTTCGTGTATCGGCTCGTGGACGAGGCGTTCGAGGATCTGAAGGGCCACCGTTGGACGGAGATCGCGAAGCAATATGGCGTCGACCCGAAGACGGTGCAGGATGCCGTCGACGAACTCGCGCACCTCGATCCCAAGCCGGGACTCCGCTTCCTGCCGTCGGATGACGAGTACGTCGTGCCCGATCTCGTCGTGGAGAAGATCGAGGGCGACTACCGGGTGTTCCTCAACGATCAGGGGATGCCGCGGCTCCGCATCAGCCGGGTCTACCAGGACCTCGCCGGTGACAAGAAGAAGTTCACGGGCGAGACGCGGGAGTTCATTACGGAGAAGCTCAACGGGGCCACATGGCTCATCCAGGCCATCGAGCAGCGCCGGCAGACGATGCTCAAGGTCATGCGGTTCATCGTGGATCGCCAGCGGGACTTTCTCGAGAAGGGCATCGAACACCTGCGCCCCCTGACGTTGCGGGAGGTCGCTGACGTGGTGAGCATGCACGAGTCCACGATCAGCCGTGTGACCAACCAGAAGTACGCCCAGACACCGCGTGGCGTGTTTCCCCTCAAGTTCTTCTTCTCGAGCAGCCTCGAGACCACGTCAGGCGAGGACGCGAGCGCGCGGGCCGTGCGCGCCCAGATTCAGAAGCTCGTGGCGGACGAGACGGCGGCGGCACCGCTGACGGACGCTCAGATCGTCAACGCGTTGCGGGACCGCGGCATCCGGATCGCCCGGCGGACCGTCGCCAAGTATCGGGACCAGCTCGGCATCCTGCCCGCCAGGATGCGCAAGCGGCTATGACGCTCGTCGGCCGGGAGGGAGTGGCCGAGGTCAGCGTGCTCGTCCCGGCAAAGGACGAGGAGGAGAACCTCCCGGAGTTCGTGCGCCTGTGTGGCGAGGCGCTTGCCGGTCAGCCGTACCCGTGCGAGGTCGTGATCGTCAACGACGGGAGTGAGGACGGCACGGCGACGGTCCTCGAACGGCTGCGGTCGGAACACGCGTTTCTCCGCGTGGTGACCCACCGAACCCGCCAGGGGATCGCGGATGCGTTGCGCTCGGCCGCCGATGCGGCCTCGGGCAGTGTGTTTGTCTTCTATCCTGCGGACTTGCAGTTCCTGCCGTCGGAAATCCCCGATCTCGTCGAGCCCATCCGGACGGGCAAGGCGGACATCGTGACCGGCGCCAAGCAGGGCGCGTATGAGAAGGCATTCGTCTCGCGGGTGTATAACTGGCTGTGCCGGCGACTCTTTGGCATTCGCGTCACCGATCTCAATGCGGTCAAGGCGTATCGTCGGAGCCTGATGGACGTGGTCGGGTCCCGGCCCGACTGGCATCGGTTCATGGTGGTGATCGGGCACACCGAGGGGTTCCGGGTCACCGAACGCGCGGTGACGCTCCTGCCGCGCAAGGCCGGGGTGTCGAAGTTCGGGCTGGCGCGCATCCCCGCGGGTTTGCTGGATCTGCTGTCGGTGTGGTTTCAGATCCGGTTCGGCCGCAGGCCCATGCTGTTCTTCGGGCTGTCGGGCGGCGTGCTGCTGCTGCTCGGGATTGCCACGGGCATCGTGGCATTCGTCCTCCGCTTTGGGTTCGGCGCCGGCTTCCGCCCGCTGCTCTACCTGGTCCTGATGCTCGTGCTGAGCGGGCTCGCGCTGTTCGGCGTGGGGTTCCTGGGCGAGTTGTCCGCCGGGTCGCGAGAGGAAATCCGTGGGTTGACCCGCGCGGTCGACCGCCTCGCCCAAGATCTGGAGCGGCGACAGCCGTAGCGCTCAGGGCTGCCGCAACGCCCGCAGGGTTTGCTCGTCGCGCGCAAGCTCCTCGAAGTGATCGCGGGTCTCGAGCGCGCGCCAGAATTCCTTGATTTCGTAGGCGGCGACGATGCCTCCACGCGCTCGTACACGCACCGCGAGTTCCGGCATGGGCATCGGGGTATCCGACGGGATCAGGTCCAGGGCAGATGGAGAGATGCAGTAGACGCCAGCACTGACCGGGTGCACGTAGGTGGGCTTCTCCGCGATGCCGGTGACCTGGTCACCTTCCAGCTCGAGGACCCCGAACGGGCTTTGGTAGGTGTGGAGGACATACCCGACCGTGATCTGCGCGCCGCGTTCCTCGTGGAAAGCCGCGAGCCGCGCGAAATCCAACTGGGTCACCACGTCACCGTTCGTGAGCAGAAACGGCTCGGTCGGATCGAGCAGCGGGCGGCACAGCGCGAGCGGTCCGGCGGTGCCGAGCGGGCGCGGTTCCTCGACGTACGTGATCCGCACGCCAAACCGACTCCCGTCCCCGCAGTAGGCCCTGATGAGTTCCGCCTGGTAGCCCAACGCCAGGATGATCTCCGTGACCGAGCAGGCGGCAAGTTGGGCGATGA
>JAOUDR010000524.1 GCA_029859185.1 Gemmatimonadota bacterium | reverse complement strand
CGAACTCGACGGAACGCTGGGGACTCCGAGGCTCTCGCCGGACGGGATGCGATTCGTCGTGAATCGTGGTACGGAGGAGGGTGGACATCTGTGGACCAGAGCCGTGGCAGGTGGAGAGCCCGTCCGCCATACGTTCGCAGGCCAGCTCAACTGGCGGGTCAACTGGTCCCCGGCCGGGGATTCGCTGTACTTCATTTCGGACCGCGACGTTGACGCTTCGGTGTACGTGAAGCCGGCGGACGGGACGGGAACTCCGCGGCGCGTTGCGCTTCCGGAGCCGCGGCCGATCTTCGAGGTCGTTCCCATTGACGACTCAACCCTGGTCGTTCGCACCGACAATCAGGCTCCTGGCAACGGCGACATCCTCCTGGTGCACAGGGGTGCCGACACGACCGTCACCCCGCTGGTCGCAACGCCGGCCGCCGAGCTCGTGCCGGCCGTGTCCCCGGATCGGAGGTGGCTGGCGTACGTGTCAGATGAGAGTGGCACGAATGAGGTGTATGTTCGCCCCTTCCCAAACGCTACCGCGGGAGTGTTTCGCGTCTCCACGAACGGTGGTACCGAGCCCGTGTGGGCTCATTCCGGTCGGGAGCTGTTCTACCGCAATGGGGACGGCGACCTCGTGTCTGCCGCTGTCGCGACCACGCCGAGTTTCAGCGTCCGCCGCCAGCAGGTCCTGTTCTCCGCCGTCCGCTACAGCGCCAACGTGTTCGCGCCGAACTACGATGTCTCGCGGGACGATCAGCGGTTCCTCATGATCCTCCGGGACGAGCCGGACGTGGCGATTGAGACGGTGGTCGTGCTGAACTGGTTCGGAGAGTTGCACGAGGTGGTCGGGCGATGACGGAACTCGCGGCCCGGCTCTCCACCGCCCTCGCCGGCCGGTACCGGATCGAGCGCGAGCTCGGCCAGGCCGGGATGGCTGCGACGGCGGAACGGCGGAACGCAGCTGCGATGTCTGACCCACTCGCACACCTCACGGCGGCCCTCGCTGACCGTTGCACCATCGAGCGCGAGCTGGGCCAGGGCGGCATGGCCACGGTGTATCTCACCGAGGACCTGAAGCACCAGCGCAGGGTTGCCGGGAGAGGCAACTGCCCCTGGACGACGCGCTCCAGATCGCCCGTGAGGTGGCCGATGCCCTGGGCGACGCGCATGCCCGCGCTGTCGTGCACCGGGACATCTAGCCCGAGAACATCCTGCTCGATGGATCCACGGTTCCGGGCGCCGGGGTGGTCGTTCAACATCATCCCGGGGGGTGATGTGATCTATCTGCAGTCGCCCGGCGGGGGCGAGGCGCAGTACGTCCGGGTGGTGCCGGGCTGAGTGAAGCGCATGGAGGACGCGGTGGACGAGGCGACTCGGTGACCGCCACCAACCGCATCCCCCGCTGGAGACCCTCGCCGTATCTTGGTGCCCATCCGTCACCGACGAGGTCCGACCGATGTCCTTCACACGCACGAACGCGGTCCCGCTTCCCGTCATTGTGGTACTGGCGCTCCTGGCAGGATGCGCGCAGCCCGACGATGTCCCCCGGGCAACGACACACGATGACCTCGTGACGCTCTTCCAGGAGTGGCGGGCGTTCGAGGCGCCCGCCCTCGTCGACGGCGTCCCGGACTACTCCGACCGGGCAATGGCGGCCCAGCATCGGGAGCTGGCCGCGTACCAACGGCGCCTGGCGGCCATCGACACCACCGGCTGGCCGGTGGAGCACCAGGTGGATTACCACCTGGTACGTGCCGAGGTGAACGGACTGGACTTCGACCACCGTGTGCGGCGGCCGTGGGCGCGGAATCCCGCGTTCTACGCCATGATCTTCCCGTCCCAGAGCGACGTGCCCGCCCACGAGGGACCCGTCATTCACACCTGGATCGATCTCTGGACGTACGACTACCCGCTCGCGCCGGCCGATGCGGCGGACCTCGCGGCACGTCTGCGCACCGTTCGGCCGGTCCTGGAGCAGGCGCGCCGCAACCTCGTGGAGGATGCCCACGACCTGTGGGTGGGGGCGGTCCGCAGCATGAATGGACAGGTCACGGATCTCGATGCGTTGGCCGCGCGCGTGGCGGGCACGAGTGACGATCTCGATGGCGCCATTGCGGACGCCCGAGCTGCGACCGAGGCGTACCGGGACTGGCTCGACGTCGAGGCACCCTCCAAGACCGGCCCGTCGGGCGTGGGGAAGGACAATTACACGTGGTATCTCCAGCAGGTGCACCTCTTGCCGTACACGTGGGAGGAGGAGGTCACCATCGCGCGCCGCGAGCTCGCGCGCGCCCACGCGTTCCTGCGCCTCGAGGAGCACCGCAACCGCGATCTGCCGCCGCTGCGCCGCATCGCCAACGCGGAGGAGTACGACCGCGCCCTCAACGCGGCGGTCACCGACTACATGGAGTTCCTCGAAGCCGAGGAGATCGTCTCGGTCAAGGACTACATGGACCCGGCCATTCGGGCACAAATCGGACGGTTCACGCCCACGGACGGCCTGCGCAACTTCTTCTCCGAGGTCGACTACCGGGAACCGTTTGCCATGCGATTGCACGGCTATCACTGGTTCGACCTCGCCCGCATGCGGGAGGAGCCCCACCCGAGCCCGATCCGGCAGGTGCCGCTGCTGTACAACATCTTCGACGGACGCGCGGAGGGTCTGGCCACGGGTGTCGAGGAGATGATGATGCATGCCGGCCTGCTCGACGAGCGCCCACGCAGCCGTGAGCTGGTCTACATCCTCCTCGCGCAGCGCGCGGCGCGAGCGCTTGGCGGCCTGTACATGCATGCGAACGAATGGACGATGGAGGAGGCGGTGCAGTTCGCGTCCGCGTGGACGCCCCGAGGCTGGCTCCCGACCGACGGCGATCTGGTCTGGTTCGAGCAGCACCTGTACCTGCAGCAGCCCGGGTACGGCT
>JAOUDR010000523.1 GCA_029859185.1 Gemmatimonadota bacterium | reverse complement strand
ATCGGCTCGTGGCCAACGACATCGCGGGCTTCTTCGCGGCCGTCACCCCGGTGGCTGTGGACGTTTCCCACTTCGAGCGGTCGGACCACGTGATCGTTCTGCCGGGCGCCTTCCCGTGGGATGACGTGGGCACCTGGGCCGCCCTCAGTCGGGTGCGGACCACGGACACCAACGACAACGTGATCGTGGGGCCCGCGGTCCTGCACGAGGCGTCGGGCTCAGTCGTCTGGACCGACGGCGATCCCGTGGTCATCGACGGCGTCCGCGATCTCGTCGTGGTACGCGCGAACGGGCGGATTCTGGTGACGACCCGGGATCGCGCGTCCCAACTGAAGCACCTCCTCGAGCGCGTGCCGCCGGCGGTGCGCGAGATTCCCTAAGACCGATGCCTGAACTCTATCTCCTCGATCCGTCCCCGGCTCCCGTGTGGGCTCCGTTCCAGTTCAGCCGTCCAGTTGCCGAGTGCCGGGCTGGTGCCTGGCTGATTCGCGAACGCTGGGAGGCCATCGCGGATGCGTCGGCGACCGCCGTGTTCGCCGCACCGCACCTGCATGCGTTCGTCGAAGATGGGGCGCCTCCGGTGCGCGCGCAGGAGCCGGTGCACGGGCCGGCACTCATTGGGCGGTCGGATTTCGCCCCGGCCGGCGTGCCCCCCGATCTCCCGGCGGGCCCGGCGCGTCTCGTGAACGAAGACGAAACCGTGGGGTGGTGGGTACCCACGGGGTCCGTGTGGACCGGCGCGACGGCGGAGGGCGAGCCGGTGGAGTTGGAGGGCGTCCGCCTGCACGGTGCCTTCGACCTCGTGACCGCGCTCGAGCACCTGCTCGTCGGCGATGTGGCCGACTTCCTGCGCGAGGGTGGCGATCCGATCCCAGAGGGATCGATCGTGCTCGGCGAACCGCACGAGGTTGTACTGCTCGGCGCGGCGGTGGAGCCCGGCGTGGTGTTCGACACGCGCCAGGGGGCGATCGTGCTCGAGCAGCACAGCTATGTGTGCAGCGGCTCCCGCCTCCAGGGACCGCTCTACGTGGGTCCCGGGACCGAAATCCTCGGTGGGAGCGTGGGCGGCTCGGCGCTCGGGGCGCGTTGCAAGGTGCGCGGCGAGCTCACCGCGTCGGTGTTCTTCGGCTATGGCAACAAGGCCCACGAGGGGTTCGTCGGTCATTCCATCATCGGCCGGTGGGCCAACCTCGGGGCCGGCACGACCACCTCGAACCTCAAGAACACCTACGGCGCCGTGCGGCTGGACGTGGCCGGCACCCGCATCGAGACCGGGCGCCAGTTCCTCGGCACGTTGGTCGGTGATCACGCCAAAACGGCGATTGGCACGCTGTTCCCGACCGGCGCGGTGGTGGGCATGGGGGCGAACGTGTTTGGCGCAGCCAACGCGCCCAAGGACATTCCGCCGTTTGCCTGGGGCGACAGCGGAAACCGCGTTTCGCTGGATGGCTTTCTCACGACGGCCCGTCGGGTCATGCCGCGACGGGCGGTGGAGGTGACGGAGGCCGTGGCTGCGGCCCTCACCGCCGCCCACCGGTTCGGCACGGAGGCATGAAGCTCGCCGTCCTGGGCTCCGGGAGTCGCGGGAATGCCGTCGCGATCCGGACCGAAGGCGTCACGCTGTTGGTGGATGCCGGGTTTGGCCCACGGGCGCTGGCGCGGCGCGCGGCGGAGGCGGGTGTGGTGCTCGATCCCCTTACCGCCATCGTGCTCACGCACGAGCACGGTGACCACGCGCGCGGCGCCGTCGCGTTGGCGGTGCGCACCGGGTGTCTGTTGTTGGGAACCGCCGGTACCCTGCGCGCCATGGCGACTGGTGCCGCCGACGTCGAGGTCCTTCCCCCGATCGGCGAGGCACTCCGGGTAGGTCCCTTCATCGTCGAGGTGGCGCGAACCGCGCATGACGCGGATGAACCGGTCGCGGTCACCGTGGCCGACCGTCGGGGCCGACGCATCGGGATCGCATGGGATTTGGGACGGCCGACCGCCGCGTTGCGTCACCTCCTGCGCGGGGTCCACGCGTTGGTGCTCGAAGCCAATCATGACGAGGTGATGCTCCAGACCGGACCCTACCCGGCCTCCGTCCGGCAGCGCATCGGAGGATCGACGGGTCACCTTTCGAACCGGCTTGCCGCCGAGCTCGCGGCCGACATCTGCACGCCGACACTCGAAGCCGTCATCCTGGCCCATCTCAGCGCGCAGTGTAATGACGGCGCGGTGGCTCGACGGACCGTGGGTCGGGCCCTGCGGGCGCGCGGATTCCGCGGACGCCTCCTGCTCGCCCGCCAACAGGAGCCGCTACCGGCGTTTAGTCTGCGAGAGGCGGATCAGTTGCGGCTGGCGCTTCCGGAAGCTCCCCGTCCAGGTCCGGCAGCGGATCTGCCTCGGTCGTCACTTCCGCCAACCCCGGTTCCCATTCCCGGATCATCCGGGTGAACCCGTGCGCAATCTCGCCGTCGAACTCGACCCCTGACCGCTCTTCGATGTAGGCGAGAATCTTGTCCGACGCCCAGGCATCGCGATACGGTCGGTCCGTGCGCAGCGCGTCGTACACGTCGCAGACATGAACCAGCCGACTGGCCTGATGGCAGACGCGGTCGTACGTGAACCGCGGGTACCCACCCCCGTTCATCATGATGTGGTGTTCGTAGGCCACGACGGCAGCGAGGTCGAGCTCCGGCTCTGAGGCGAGAATCAGCTTGGCCCCCTCGGCGGGGTGTGAGTTCATCACCAACCGCTCCTCGGGCGTGAGTTTTCCCGCCTTGTTCAGAATGTCCTTGGGGACTTTCACTTTGCCGAGGTCGTGCAGCAGCCCCGCGACCCCGAACCCCCGGACATCTCCCGCGCCCATCCCGAGCCACTCCGCCAGCGCCATCGAGAGCACGGAGACGTTCATTGAGTGAGTCGTCGT
>JAOUDR010000521.1 GCA_029859185.1 Gemmatimonadota bacterium | reverse complement strand
CCTGCTGCAGCGGCGCGGTCTCGTCGTCTTCATCTCCGACCTCCTGTTCGATCAGGATCTGGCCCTGCGCGCGCTCCAGTTCCTGCGGCATCGCGGCCACCAGGTCCTGGTGTTCCACGTGATGGACCCCGCCGAGTTGGAGCTCGAGGGACCACCGGAGGTTCGGTTTGAGGATCCGGAGTCGGGGCAGGCGGTCGTCGTGCGACCCCGTGAATTCCGTACGGCGTATCGCGAGGCGGTGCGCCGTTCGGTGACGGCGTGGCGCTCGGCGTGCCGCCGGAGCGGGATTGCGTACCTGCATGTGCGGACCGACACTCCGTTCGGTCACGTGTTGCGGCGCGCGGCGGAGCGGCGCGCCCGGTTGGGCTGAGCGATGGAGTTTCTCCAGCCGCTGGCGTTGTTCGGGCTCGCGGGCGCGGCGATTCCGATGCTGCTGCATCTCCTGCAGCGGCGGCAGCCACCCACCGTCGTGTTTCCGGCGGTGCGATATCTCGTCGAGGCCGAGCAGCGGCACAGTCGGCGGCTGCGACTGCGGAATCTGCTGTTGTTGCTGCTGCGCACGGCCATCATCGTGATGATTGCCCTCGCCGCCGCGCGGCCGGTCGTTCCCACCTCGTTGGGGGAGACGCATGCACCGTCGGCGGTCGCCGTCATCCTGGACAACTCACTGTCCGCCGGTGCGGTGACGGGCGGCCAGGTTCGGCTCGAGGCGCTGCGCGCCGCCGCCCACGCCCTCGGGTGGGAGGCGACTCCCGGGGATCGCCTGTGGCTGATCGGGGTGGATGGGATCCCCCGGAGCCTCACGTCCGGCGAGTGGCGCGATGCCGTGGACCGCGTGCAGCCCGCACCGCGCCGCTTGGACCTTGGTGAAGCGGTGCGGACCGCGGCTGCCGTGCTGGCGGCGCAGGATCTCCCCGGCACCGTGGTGGTGCTGAGCGACTTGCAGGCAACGGCACTGTCCGATGCGGCGCGCATCGATATGCCGGTGCTCGTGCGCAGTCCCGGACCCGCGCCCGCCAACCGCGGGGTGGCATCCGTGCGGGTCGAGCCGGAGACCTGGACGTCCGGTGGCGTGGTCGTGGCGGAGGTCGGGGGTGACGACACGATGGCGGTGGAGGTCCGGCTCGAGGTGGATGGACGCACGGTCGGACGGGGCCTGGCCGGTGCCGGAGGCGGGGTCGCCCTGGCCGTGGAAGGTGTGGCACCCGGCTGGCACCGCGGCCGTGTCGTGCTCACGCCCGACGAACTTCGCGCCGATGACGAGATGCACCTCGTGGTGCACGGTTCTTCCCCGGCACGCGCGGCGACGGTCGGCGCCGGACCGTTTGCTGAAGCGGCGCTGGCGGTGCTGGCCGAGACCGGGCGGGTGCGGGTCGGGCGGGACGTGTTGGTCGGTGACCGCCCGGAAGCGGGCTGCACCGTGGTCCTCCCGCCGGCGGACCCCGCGCGCATTGGCGCGGTGAACCAGGCGCTCGCGGCCCGGGGCGTCCCGGTACGGTTCGGCACGTTAGAGACCGGCGAGTGGGCAACGGGTTCGGCGCTGTTTGCCCTGGAAGGGGTCACCGTGCGGCGCCGCTACCGAATCGAGGGTGATGCGGCAGTCCTTGGCACGGCGGGTGACCTGCCGTGGATCGTGCGGGCTGGCGATGTGGTGGTCGTCGGAAGCCGATTCGACGAGGATTGGACTGATCTGCCGCTGCGCCCGGTCTTCGTGCCGTTCCTTGACGCGCTCATCAACCGGGTCGGCGCGGGGGAGGTGTGGCGCGTGATGGCGACTCCGGGTGAGGCGGTGGTGCTTCCGGGCTCGGCGCGCCGGCTCCTCCTGCCCGCGGGCGCCGTGCCGGTAGTGGCGGGCACGGCCACCGAGGCACCGGCCGATCCCGGCGCGTTCTTCGTCGGCGGCGCCGATGGGGACACGGTCGGTGCTCTGGTGGTTCATGGTGACCCCCGGGAATCGGATCTGCGGCCGGCGGCGGCCGGCGTGGCACGGGCCGCCCTCGGGGGCGCTCGGATGCTCGACGCCGATGGTGCGCTGGTCCGGGCCGCGTTTGCCGGCCGGCGGGCTGAATTGACCACGCTCCTCCTCGTGATCGCGGTGCTCCTCGCCATCGTCGAGCTTGCCGTGGCCTCGATCGGTGGGGCTGTCCGGACCCGGGCCTGATGCTCCCCGGTCTCGTTGCCGCGTTCCGCGGTCTGCCCGCCTACCGCGCGTTGCGGGAGACGTTGCCGGCGCGCGGGGAGCGTCGGGTGCTCGGCGTGCTGCCAGGGTCGAGCGGCGCGGTGTTGGCTGCGGCGCTGGCCGAGGATGCGCCCCAGCGGTTGCTGGTGATCGTCACCCCCGCGCCGTCCCGGGCCGAGGAGTGGCACGCCGACCTCGCGGTGCTGCTGGATGCCGGCGCGCGGTTCTATCCGCAGCGCGAAGCGCTGGGCGAGGAAGAGCCGCACTTCGAAATCGCCGGCGAGCGGATCGAGACGCTGGACGCCCTCCTCGCGGGACGCACCCGCGTCATCGTCACGACCGTGCGGGCAACCGCCGAGCGGACGCGGGTGCCGCGAGCCCTCGTCCGGTCCCGCGTGGAGCTCGCGACCGGGGATACCGACCGACCGCAGGACGTGGTCGCGCGGCTCGAGGGCATGGGGTACGTGCGCGCCCCGACGGTCACCGACGTGGCGCAGTTCGCGGTGCGCGGCGGCCTGATCGATGTGTATGGGTTCGGCATGGCGGATCCCGCGCGCATCGAGTGGTGGGGTGACGAGATCCTCTCGGTACGATCGTTCGACCTCGACACGCAACGGTCCGAGCAGGAGATCGGGCGCGTGACCGTCCTGCCGGTCGGGGTTTCCCGGTCGGGGCGCGAGGGTGAGGGTGCCGAGGCGCAGTCGCTCCTCGAGCTCCTGCCGGCGGACGCGCTGGTGCTGGCGGA
>JAOUDR010000522.1 GCA_029859185.1 Gemmatimonadota bacterium | reverse complement strand
TCCGCCTGCTGCTCGCCTGCCAGTACACGCAGCCGGGGAAGAAGCTCCTCTTCATGGGCGGCGAGATTGCCCAGCGCGCGGAGTGGAACCACGAGTCCAGCGTGGACTGGCACCTGCTCCACCAGGCGCCCCACCGCGGCGTGCAGGCGCTCACCCGCGACCTCAACCGCCTGCTGCGGAGCGAGCCGGCGCTCCACCAGCTCGACACCGACCCCGCCGGGTTCGAGTGGGTGGACGCCAACGACACCGAGCACTCGGTACTGACCTGGTTGCGCAAGGGCGCCGATGAGCAGCACGCGGTCCTCGTGGCGTGCAACTTCACGCCCGTCCCACGATACGACTACCTGGTGGGGGTGCCGCACGCCGGCTTCTGGCGCGAGGTGCTCAACACCGACGCGTCGGCGTACGGCGGCAGCGGGCTCGGCAACCTCGGCGGCGCTGAAACGACCGCCATCCCCTGGCACGGCCGAGCACAGTCCCTCAGCCTTGTCCTGCCGCCCCTTGCGGTGGTGGTCCTGAGGCATCAGGCGGCGGGAGAGTTGCCGTAACGGTTGCCATGGCTCCCGACTGAGCTGTACCGGGTTCCGTGGACACCAAGTCTAGGTGTTCTTTCGGAATCGGAGGTACGGCATGGCGACGCGACGGCGGTTCAGTCGGGAGTTCAAAGTCGAGGCGGTCCGGCTGGTGTGTGAGCGGGGGGTGACGGTCGCGCAGGCAGCCCGCGACTTGGGTGTGCACGTGAATGTGCTGCGGAAGTGGGTGCGGGCGCATCGGGAGGACCCCGCGCACGCGTTCCCGGGCGAGGGGCAGCAGCAGCCGGAGGCGGCCGAGATGACCCGGCTGCGGCGGGAAGTGGCGCGCCTGAAGATGGAGCGCGACATCCTAAGAAAAGCCGCGGCCTACTTCGCGAAGGAGTCGCTGTGAAGTTCGGCTTCGTGGCGAAGCACCGAGGGACGTGGCCGGTGGACGTGGTGTGCGAGGCGCTCGGGGTCTCGCGGAGTGGGTTCTATGCGTGGCGCACCCGCCCCCGGAGCGCGCGGGCCCGGACGGACGCCCGCATCCTGGTCGACGTGCGCACGAGTTTCCTGCTGAGCGATCGGACCTATGGCGCGCGGCGGATCCTCGGGGACGTCCGCGACGCCGGCCATGTCTGCGGGCGGCAGCGCATCGCCCGGCTGATGCGGGAGGCGGCGCTCGGGGCGCGCCCGCGCCGCCGGGCCAGGCCCAGCGATCACGGGGACCGTTCGCTGCACACCCTCGCGCCGAATGTGTTGGACCGCCAGTTTACCGCGTCGGCCCCCAATCAAAAGTGGGTCGCCGACTTTACGTACGTGTGGACGAGTGAAGGCTGGCTCTTCGTCGCGGTCGTGCTCGATCTCTTCTCGCGGCGCGTGGTCGGCTGGTCGATGCACCCGGTGATGACGGCGCAGCTCGTGACCGACGCGCTGACCATGGCCGTGTGGCGGCGGGGAGCGGGGGAGGCGTTGCTCCATCACTCCGATCGCGGGAGTCAGTACACCAGCGAATCGTCCCAACGGCTGTTGGACGAGCTCGGCGTGACCTGCAGCATGAGCCGGTCCGGCAACGTCTGGGACAATGCGGTCATGGAGAGTTTCTTCTCGACGCTCAAGACCGAACGCACGAACCGGAAGCACTACGTCACCCGGAATGCGGCGCGCGCCGACGTGTTCGACTATATCGAACGCTTCTACAATCCCCTCCGGAGGCACTCGACCCTCGGCAACATCAGCCCGATCGCGTTTGAGCGGGCCGCGGTAGCTTAACTCACTGTCCACCAAACCCGGCGCAGCTCAGTGCCTCCCATTTGACGGCACGCGGGACGGCCTAGCGCTTCAGGCTTCAGGATGGGGTGTTTGGCGTTGTGATGCCTCAGCGGCCACTCTCTTGGGTTGCCTCAGCTCGCGAAGGTCGCCAACAGCACGAGCGCGCCGATCCCGGCACCGATAGCCGTCAGGAGCGCGGCGGCGGTCCCCAGGGTGGAGCCGAGCTTCACAGCCGCAAAGGGGCTCACAATGCGGTGCGTCTCGTCCGGGGGACAGATGCGGTCCGTGCACTGCCAGGGGTTCCACGTGGTGGTTTCCGTCCAGTACTCCAGTCCCACACCGATGCCGATGAATTTGTACGTGAACACCTCTTCGAGGGCGAGGGGGAGTCCGGTCTTCGGCGGACTCGGCGTGACGGGCATGATGGGAGCTATCGTGCCGATGACATCCAACATCATGTCATCCCCTATCCAGTAGCGATACCGGGCGGACACTCCCACGTCGATGATCTCCCGGGTGATGGCCCAGCGCACGACGAGCGACCCGCCGACCCCGTGCGTCGTACCGAGATTGCGCAGCAAGCCGAGGTCGTAGCGCATCCCCGGGTTGGTCTGCGCCACGCCGTCTCGCCGCTTATAGACGCCGAGGGTCCCCTGGGTCTCCGAAATCCACACCCACACGCACGACGCGCCCGAGTGGGGGGTCCAGCACTCCGGTCGAACGGACACGGGCGGGCGATCCTGAGCGGGGACGGCCGACGGCAGCAGCAGGCAAGACAGTAGGGCCACAGCAAGCCGCATGGGACTCCTCCTGACCTGACGACATGCTATTCCGTCGGTGTCAGGAGAGCGTCAAGTGGGCCGGGCACCTTGGCGCCCATGCACGTTTCTCCGCTAGCCGCCCCGCTCCCGGACAGTCTCGATCAGGCACCGGGCCAACCCGGTCAACCCGTCCCAGTCTTTCGCGTCCACGAGCAGGGTGAGCAACTTCTCGGCGTCCCGTAGGTCGATAGGTCCTCGCGGCCACCAGGTCCACGTCTGCATGACAGGCCCCCGGTGAGAGGTTCGGGGGCAACCTGAAGCGGGAGGGTATCACGGCACTCAACAAGTCGGGTAGCAAAGTCAACACGCTTCAATCTCC
>JAOUDR010000520.1 GCA_029859185.1 Gemmatimonadota bacterium | reverse complement strand
GAGCGGCGGCCCGTCACAGGGCCCAAGTGCCCCGCAGGGCGCGGGAGACCAGGGAAGCCCACCGCCCCCAAGCCTCACCCGCGCGCAGGCCGAACAGCTGCTGGAGTCGATCGCCGCCGAGGAACGGCAGACGCGCCAGGATCTGACACGGCGCGGAACGCAATTCCGCGAATCACGCAAGGGGCGTGACTGGTGAGCGCGGTCGCGGTGCTCGCGCTCCTGCTCGCGGCGGTGGTCCAGGACCCGGTCCTGTCGGCCACCGTCGATCGAACGGAGGTCATGGTCGGGGAGATCGTCATGCTCACCGTCCGGGTGGAAGTGGATGGGTCGGCGCCCGCCCGCCTGCTGGACCCACCGCTCTCGGGCTTGGAGCTGCGCGGGTCGCGGGATGTGACGCGGGTCGTGTTGGAGGGTGGGGTGGCCCGCCGCTCGATCACGCGCGAGCTGCGACTGGTCGCGGTGCGCGCGGGGTCGGCCACCATCGGCCCCATCCGTGTGGAGCGTGAAGGGGTGATCGGGCAGACGACGCCGATCACCATCACGGTGACCGCACCCAGCGCCAGCGGACTCGCCGCGGTGAATCCGCGGCTCCAGGCGGTCCTCGATACGCTGCGCCCGCCCGTCGCCGGCGAGGCGGTGATGGTCGAGGTGCTCGCGCTGCCGGCGTCCGTCATGCTCGGTGAGCAACTCGACCTCGTGACGCTTGCGTGGTTCCCGCGCGCGATTCGCCAGCAGCTTCGGACGCCCCCGACCCTCGCGCCACCCGACGTGCAAGGCGTGTGGGCCTATCGGCAGGAGACCTCCGCGGGGGTGGTGGCGAGCCGCCAGGTGGGTCGGGAATGGTACGACCTGTATGCGAGCCATCAGGTCGTCTTCCCCCTCGCCACCGGAAGCGTGGCGGTGGGCCGCGCGACGGTGTCGTACGTCCAACCGCTGAGCTATTCGTTTCTCAGCCGAGAGTTGCAGCACGAGGTGCAGAGCGAGAGTGTGCTCGTGCAGGTGACCCCCCAACCCACCGCCAACCGGCCCGCCGCCTTCTCCGGGGCGGCCGGCACGAACCTCACACTGGCATTCGTGGCGTCGGAGACGACCCTGCCGCCGGGCGGCGCGGCGACCGTGGACCTGGTCCTGACGGGGATCGGGAATGTGGCGCTCTGGCCGGAACCGGAAGTCTCGTGGGCCGAGGGACTACGGGTGTATCCGTCCGGCACCGAGATCGTCACCGATCTCGAGGACGGCCGGATCGGCGGCACCAAGCGGTTCCGGTTCCTCGTGATTGCCGACTCGGCCGGTGCGCACCTCGTGCCCGGACTCACCTATCCCTACTTCGATACGGATCGCGGCCGCTATGAGGTCGCCACGGCACCGGGGCTCCGGCTCATCGCGCCACCGGGAACGGTTGCCGCCCCGACCCGGCCACTTCCCGCGCCGCCGTTGGCCCGCGGCCCACCCACCCTGGCCAACCGCGCGGTGCACCTCGCCCGCTGGGTGTGGGTCGTGCTCTTTGTCGCGCCGCCGCTGGTCGTGCTGGGTGCGTGGCTGGTACGCCGAGTGCGGTGGCCCCGACGCGCCCGCGTGCCAAACGCGGTGCGCGACCGCGAGACGCTGGCGCTCGCCGCGCTCGACCACGAGCTGCGCCAGGCGCTCGCGCGCCGGCTCGGACCGCCGGCCCACCAGGAGGGGGCGCCGCTGGTGGCCGCGTTGCGCGCAGCCGGCGTCGAGGCGTCGCTCGCACAGCACATCACGCGCGTGCGGGACCGCCTCCAGCATGCGGTGTTCGGGCCGCCGGGCGTCAGCGATCCGGCTGAGCTGGCGGCGGAGGTCGAGGAGGTGCTGCGCGCGCTGGCCGGAGAGGCGCCGGGCGCGGAGCGGCGCCAGCTCATGCAGGCGGTGCTGTTGCTCGCGCTGTGCGTCGGGGCGACCCCGGCGGCGGCGCAGGCTCCGCGACCTGAGGAGCTGTACGCTGCCGGTGCGTTCCGGACCGCGGCGGACAGCTTCACGGTTCGCGTGACGCGAGAGCCGCAGGTCGCCGCGTACTGGTACAGTCTCGGGGCCGCGTTCTATCGGCTTGGGGAGGACGGTCGGGCACGCGCGGCCTGGATTCGTGCCGCGCGGCTTGCGCCGCGCGACCCGGAGATCCGGCGTGGGCTGCGCCTGCTTCCCACGGATCCGCTGGGCCGCGATCTGGTGCCGATCGCACCCTTTCGACCCGTCGAGGCGACGCTCCTATCCGCCGCGCTGTGGATCCTGGGGTGGGGGATGCTCCCCTGGCGCCGAGTGCGCCGGGTGGCACTGCTGGTTCTGATCGTCGCTGCCGGGGTCGGCGTGGCGGGGTGGCGCGTTGCGGCGGCGTATCGGCAGCCGACGGCGATTGTGTTGGCGGACGACGTCCCGCTGCGCCAGGCCCCATACGGGTCGGCGGAGCCCGTGCGGCGCCTCAACGCCGGAGCCGCGGTGCGGGTGGAGCGCCAGGCCGGCCTGTGGCTCCTGGTCGAGCGCCCGGGCGGGGCCGGCTGGGTGCAGGTCGGCGAGGTCGCTCGGCTCTGATGGGACGGATCCACCTCCTGCCGGACGCGGTGGCCGACCAGATCGCCGCCGGTGAGGTCGTCGAACGCCCCGCCTCGGTGCTCAAGGAACTCGTCGAGAACGCACTCGATGCGGGCGCTACGGAGATCCGGGTGACGCTTGCCGGCGGCGGCCGCACGAGTATCACGGTCGCGGATGACGGCCACGGCATGGATCGCGAGGACGCGGTCCTGGCGCTGGAGCGACACGCCACCAGCAAGATCCGCGTGACGGCCGATCTGACGGGCGTGCGGAGTTATGGGTTTCGCGGCGAGGCACTGCCCGCCATCGCCTCCGTGGCACACCTCACATTGGAAACCGCACCGGCGGATGGCCCCGACGGGACGATGATCGTCGTCCGGGGC
>JAOUDR010000519.1 GCA_029859185.1 Gemmatimonadota bacterium | reverse complement strand
CAGTGACATGGCCGAGCTCTCGGCCAAGGCGCTCATCCTCGGCGTCATCATGGCCATTGCCCTTGGTGCCGCCAACGCGTACGTCGGCATGCGGGCGGGTCTCACGGTGGCCGCCACGTTTCCCGCCGCGGTCGTCGCCATGGCGGTGCTCCGCGCGTTCCGTGGCACCATCCTCGAGGAGAACATCGCCCGAACGACCGCGTCGGTGGGCGAGGCGCTCATCGCTGGTGCGATCTTCACGATCCCGGCGTTCGTCATCAGCGGGGCCTGGGACCGGCTGCACTACTGGCAGAGCATGGCCATCATGATGATCGGCGGCGTGCTGGGCGTGCTGTTCGTGATCGTGCTGCGCCGCACCCTGGTCGTGGAAGCGGACCTCCCGTACCCCGAGGCCGTGGCCGCCGCCGAGATCGTGAAGGCCGGCCAGGGCGGGCAGACCGGCGCCAAGTTCCTGTTCGGCGCCATGGGCCTTGCCGCGTTCTGGGAGCTCCTCAAGAACTCGAACGGCATCCGGTACATCGAGGAGAGCGCTGCCCGGTTCTTCCAGTTCGGGCGCTCTTCGGTGAACCTGCTGGGCCAGAACGTCGAGTACTCGGGGGGGATGCTCCTCTCGTCGCCGAGTGTCTCGCCCATGCTCATGGGCGTGGGGTTCATCGTGGGGACGCGGATCTCCGCCGTGCTGTTTGCCGGCGCCGTACTCGGCTGGCTGCTGCTCGTGCCGCTAGCGGTGTTCCTGAACCCCGGACTCCCGACGCTGCTCGGGGCCGACAATTCGATGATGGACCTCGCCAACGAAGTGTGGCGCCGGCAGATCCGGCCGCTCGCCGTGGGCGCCATGATCGTGGCGGCGTTCTACACGCTCTACAACCTCCGGACATCGCTCATCACCGGTATCGGCAAGGCGCTCGGCAACATCGGGGTCGTCGGAGGTGGCGGCGGTGACCGCACTGACATCGATCTCGACCTCAAGAAGATCTTCGTCGCTATTGCCGTCGTCACCGTCGCCACGTTCTTCCTGTACCTCCACTTCACCGCGAACGTCGTAGGTGCCACGGTGCTCACGGCGGTGATGGTGGTGATCGGGTTCCTGTTCGCCGCGGTCGCCGGCTATCTCGTGGCGCTGATCGGCAGCTCGAACAACCCGATTTCGGGTCTCACGCTGAGCGCGTTGCTCATCGCCGCCCTGCTGATGGTGTTCCTCGGGGTCACGGACGTGCACGGCGTCGCCGGGGTGCTCGGCGTTGCGGGCGTCGTCTGCTGCGCCGCCGGGGTCGCGGGCGACATGATGCAGGACCTCAAGGTTGGCCACCTGCTGGGCGGCACGCCGTGGCGCATGGAGCTGGCGGAGATCGTCGGCGTGATCTTCGCGGCGGCGGCGCTGCCCTTTGCGCTCATGCTGCTGAACAAGGCGTACGTCATCGGGTCGGCGGAGCTGCCGGCACCACAGGCCGGGCTCATGGCGCTGATGGCCAACGGCATCGTGGCAGGCCAGATGGCCTGGCCGCTCGTGATCGCCGGGATGTTCATGGCCCTGGGGCTGATCCTCATCAAGGCTCCCGCGCCCATGCTGATCGCGGTGGGCATGTACCTGCCGTTCAGCTCGACCGCCGCGATCTTCATGGGCGGCGTGATCAAGTGGATCTTCGACGGCATGATCGCGCGGCGGAAGGCGACCGCGGTCGAGAAGACGCGCGCCGAGAACATCGGGATCCTGGTGTCGAGCGGGTTCATCGCCGGCGAGTCGCTGATGGCGGTGCTGCTGGCGCTGGTGGTGATCGCGGCGGACCGGTGGCCGGCGGTGACCGGGTTCCAGGGGCTGACGTTCGGGTTCGAGTCCAGCTCGTGGCTCGGCCTGCTCATCTATCCGGTCATGCTGTTCCTGTTGATCTGGCTCCCGTTGTCGAAGATGCGGGACGAGCGGCTGGCGGCGGCGAAGGTCGGCGAGTAGAGGACGCCGGCGGATTGCGAACGACCGCCTCTCCTCGAGGGAGGCGGTCGTTTCGCTTCACCTCACCAGACTGCCTCGCCGGAGTCGGCGGGACCGGCATCGCCCCTCGCCGCTCCTCCGTCGCCAACTGAAGCCTCGCGCTGCTCAACTCCCGCCGGCAGGCTGGACGTCACCGGCGCCACTCCCCGAGCGCCGACGGGTGCTTCCCGCGCCGTGACTCCCAAGATCCGTCGCAGCACCTCCGCTGGGTTCACGCCCGGCTCCGGCGTCAGTTCACAATCACAGTTCGGGTGGCCCCCGGCAGCGCCACCACGCCCGGGATGCTCGACGTCACCGTCGTCGTCCCGCTGGACAACGGGTCAAACGCCATCCCGCCCGTCGCCACGGTCCCCGGCGTCTGCGACTGCCCCACCCCAATCGTCGCCGTCACGCTCTGCCCCGTCAGCGCACTCGTCACCAGCTGCGCCACCGTCGCCTGGCTGTTCGTCACCGTCACCGTCAGCGGCGTGCCCCCCGCCCGAATCGGCTGCGTCCCCGACAGCCCCGTCCCCGCCGCGTTCAACACCCCGATCCGCACCGTGAACGCCGTGTTCGGCGACAACGACGTCGTGCTCGCCGGCAGCCCCACCAGATCCTGCCCCGCCGCCCGCACCGTCACCGTCGTCGTCGCGTCCGTGAAGCCCGGCGCGCTCGCCGTGAACGTCACCGTCCCCGTCTGCCCTTCCACCCCCTGCACGTAGAACGTGAAGCTCCCCGTCGGCGCCGTCAGCGGAATGTCGATGAACGCCGTCCCCGCCGTCGTCGCATTCGGCGCCACCAGCGCCACCGCCGGGTTCGAGCTCTCCACCCGCACCGTCGTCGTCCCGTAGTTCGTCGCCCCCAACGACCCACTCGACGGCGTCTGCAGCCCCGACCCCACCAGCGGGCTCGACGGCAACGTCAGCGCCGGCGCGCTCACCGTGACACTCTGACTGGCCCCCGTCAGCG
>JAOUDR010000518.1 GCA_029859185.1 Gemmatimonadota bacterium | reverse complement strand
CCGCGGTGTGGACGTCCACCCCGCGCTCGCGCGCGAGCCGTTCGACCCCGCCAAACCGCCGAGCAGAACCGCCGGTTGGTGGCTTCCAGGGCCGCACGCGGGTCCACGCCGGCCTTGCGGGCCAGGTTGATCACGGCGATCGCTGAGCTAGGGCTTCCCAGCGGCGACGAACAGCGTTCCTGAGCGGGGGATCACTGATCATCCCTATCCAGTGCTCGACGCCACGTGAGGAGAAGGTGCGGGGTAGCTCCACTTCGGGCAAACCCGCAAATCGCCGTCCCTTGCGCGCCGAGAAGTACAGCGTGTCGAACACAGCCTTCTCGGCCGCCGCGATGTCAAAACTCCCCGTCCGGCGGTATGCCGTGAAGCCGCCGAAGAGCGCCTCCGCGATCTGATGGAACGCGTAGGTGCCCACCGGCGTCCGCAGCACCGGCCGCTGCGACGTGGTGACGATGTGAACCACGCGCGGAATCTGTTCGATCATCCCGTGAAGACTCAGAGCCGACAGGAGCGAGACATAGCCGGCTCGCGCATCCGTGAACAGGTGTGGAACCACGGCGTACGGCGAGAAGTCAGGATGGCCGGGAACCGCCCAGAGCCCGCGGCGAATGCGGGTTACCATGCCATGTCGTTCCAGGTCCTTCAGGTCTCCTGAGGCATTCGCCAGGGTAACGCCGGCGCACCGCGCGACTTCGGACGTACTGAATACGGGCGACCTCGGAAGCAACTCTCTCCAGATGACCTTGGCGACCTTGTTCACCTGCCCTCCTGAAGCATCATCACGCGCTCGATCAGCCCCACGGCGTGAAGCCGCATTTCATCCCAGGCGGCTTCCCCGTTGTGCGTTGCCCGTGCTTGCTCGCCGAGAAACTCGATCACCTGGCCCACGTACTCCTCGTACGTTATCGCCAGCGCCCGTGAATGACCCTCGTGCAGGGTGCTCGTTGAGAGATGCTTGGCGAGATATCGAATCAGGTCGTCCGCCGCCGCCCCGGGGACGAGCATGTACAGGTCGAATACATCCCGCGCTTGGGCTTCGCGCCGGCCGGCCAGCGCACCGAGCTTCTGTCTGACCGCGGCTTCCCGGACGTAGTGCCGGATCTCGAACCGGTCCATGCCGTACGGCTGCAGCATCTCCGGGGCCGGCGACTCGAAAGCGGTCCGGTCGGTCCCGTGCCGACCGCGGAACGAGACCTCGACCTTCGTGGGATACCGGATTCCCCCGCTGACGACGACGCCGAACTTGTGGCGGAACGTCGTGTCGGTGTCCTTGTTCGGGCCCTCACCCGGGTCGAGTTCTCGAATCCCGAAGGGCCTGAGGCCGCGAGCGAAGCTGGCGTCCTCGACGAGGCCCTTCAACGCGTCGCGGATCGTATCCGACGCCTGCGCGGTTCCGTCCAGGTCCATATCCTCCGAGTAGCGCGGGCTTCCGAAGAAGAGACGGAGATTGACGCCACCTTTGACGGTGACGGCGTCTCCTCCTCGGATCCGCATCAGCTCTCGCAGGATCGCGAGGTGGACGATCTCGCGGGCAGCGACGGGCGACAGGTGGGGCATTGTTGTTATATAACGTAGTTATCGTAAATAGATAATTACGTCGTATAGCCAAATAAGTCAAGTCAGGGATCTGGATGGACCCTGCGCGCCCTTATCTGTAGGTGCTGTTGCACTCCTCTTCCTACTGGAGTTCCCAGGGTTTCGTGGACAGTAGCATTCGGGTCATCGCGGAGGGCGGTGCCAATGTCCACAAAGCTGAGCACGGGGCGAGTTCGCTCCACGTATGAGTTCAGCCCCGAGCAGCTCGAAAGCGCGCACAGACAGCGGTAACGGGGTATCCACCGAATCCTCGGAGCTCCGGTATATTGAACCATGGTTGTCGAGACCCCGCAGCTTCGCCAATTCGAAGCCGAGTACCAGCGGACGGCGTACCGTGGGCTGAGCATGCCGGCGGCCCTGGCCCTCTACGCGCGCCTGCTCGATCAGGCGCGCGCACTCTATCCCGCCTTTGGCATGGATTGGCAGGCAGACCTCGCGCCGGATCTGGCCATCGCCCGCGCCATCAATGGCCTTTCCCCCGCCTGATGCGCTGACTCGGCTCCTTGCCGATCTGACCCACGGACTCGAATCCCGCCACATCCCCTTCATGCTGATCGGCGGGCAGGCGGTGGTGCTGCACGGTCGTCCGCGACTGACCGACGATGTGGACGCCACGCTCGGCGTCGGCCCGGACCAACTCGAGCCGGTGCTCGAGGCCTGCGCGGCCATCGGTCTCCAGCCGCTCCCGACGGACATCCCCGGCTTCGTCGCGGACACGTTCGTGCTCCCGACGCGACATGCCGCGTCGGCCATGCGGGTCGATCTCATCTTCTCCACACTGCCCTACGAAGCGGAGGCCATCCGGCGAGCGATCCGAGTCCGGATCGGCGCGGCCGACGTACCGTTCGCGACGGCAGAAGATCTCTTGGTGCACAAGCTCTTCGCGGGACGTCCCCGTGATCTGGAGGACGTGGTGGGGGTGATCCGCCGTCAGGGCGATGCCCTCGACTGGGACTACGTCGCTCGGTGGGTGGCGGCGTTCGCCGAGGTGCCGGGGCGCGAGGACCTCCCGGGCCTGCTGCGGCAGGTTCGCGCAGAGGCTGACCAAGCGTAGGCTCGGCTACGAAGCCCTCTCCTCACCGCGCTTCACCTCCTCCCACAACCGATCCAGCTCCTCCAGCCCAGCCGTGTGCACGTCCACGCCACGCGCGCGCGCGAGTTGCTCCACCCCGCCAAACCGCCGAGCGAACCGCCGGTTGGCACCTTCGAGGGCGGCACGCGGATCCACACTGACCTTCCGGGCAAGGTTGACCACGGCAAACAGCAGGTCGCCCACCTCGTGGGCCACCCGCTCCGTGTCCGGCTGGTCGGTCAACTCGGCCGCCAGCTCCTGTGATTCC
>JAOUDR010000517.1 GCA_029859185.1 Gemmatimonadota bacterium | reverse complement strand
TCCCCACGCCCGCACCCACCGCGATGACCAGCAGGGTGACCAGACCGATCGCCAGGCCTTTGGGCATGCGCTTCCGGGTGAGGAACACGACGCCCGGCGCCAGAATGAGCGTCAGGAGAATCGCGCTGATGATCGGCACCAGGAACCCGGCTGCCGCCCGCAGGCCCGCGACGATCACGATGAGGCTCGCCACCACGATGAGGGGCGTCGTGACGGGAACCCGCTTCTCCGACGGCTCCGTGGCTGGTGTGGTGTCCATAGCGCTCACTCCGGTGTTGCAGCCTGGTTGCCGATATCGACTGCCACCTTCCAGGTCCCGTCCGACTGCCGCCGCCAGATCGTGACGTAGTTGCCCCGCCCGGCCACGGAATCGCCGGCTGCGGTCTCGAGCACGAGCTCCCAGTGGCCAAGCGTGTACCCGAGTTCACCGGAGGCGGCGACGACGGCCGTGTCGGCCGCCCACCGGAGTTCCGTGTTGGAATCCGCGAAGGCCGGCGTCATCGCCTCCCGGATCGCCGCTCGACCGTCCATGTACCCCACATCGCGATACATCCGCCCCTGCTCCGCAAACCAAGCGGCCCACCCCTCGGCGCCGCGCGCACGCGTCTCCTCGTAGAACAGGCGGTCGGCCTCGACCAGCTCACTCGGATCGGGCGGCGGGGCCCACGGGGCGGCACACGCAAACCCGAGCAGGACCAGCCCGGCAGGCAACGACGCACGTGTCAGCATGACTCCTCCGCAACGCTGGCGGTTGGGCAACGACGAACGTGGGTGGAATTTGGGGACCCGGACCGCACGCGCGCGAGTCCCGCTTCAGAGCAGATCCCGGAAGCGGTCGGCCACCGCACCGTCCAGGCCCGCTATCGTGAGCGTCGCGCGTCCCAGGGCCCGGTAGGCGTCGCGCAGTTCCGGGGGCAGCACGTCCAGGTGCACCCTGACCGTCTCCACGTCACCCCGGACAATCGGTCCCGTGAGGGCGGCAGCGCCATCGGTTCGAATGTTGGCCAGGGTGCCTTGCATGAGCGTGGCGATGCCGGCTCGCGCAGTGTCCGGCGGGACTCCGGCCTCGGTCATCAGGCGCTCCGCCATGGCCGCGAGCACCACCATGTAGTTCGACGCGATCGCCGCGGCCGCGTGATACCGCGGCTTGGCCGCGCCGTCCAGGACGACCGGGTGCATCCCCAGATCCCGCGCGAGGAACTCGGCTACGGCCACTGCCCGCGGATCGCCGCTGAGCGCAGCCACCGCGCCGCGGAGCCGCTCGGGCGCATCTTCGGGGTGGGCAATGGCCTGCAACGGGTGCCAACACCCCAGGGCCGCCCCACTGGGTCGCAGCACCTCGAGCGGAGCGGCATCCCGCAACCCGGAGAGGTGCAGCACGGCGTGCGCGTCCGTCACGCCTCCCGCTCCGGCGAGCTCGCTGGCCGCCGCCGCGATGTCGCCGTCCCGCACCGCCACGAGCACCACCTCAACCTCGGCGAGCCACGGTGGTGCGCCGCCCCAGGAAAGCACGAGCGGCGGGGGAACCCGTTTCCCCCGCCGCGCATGGACCCGCACCGAGTGGCCGGCCTGCGTCAGTGCCAGCGCGAGGCCGACACCCGCGCGGCCCGCCCCGACGACGCCGACCGCTGTCACCGTCCGCGACCCGACTCCGCCTCCGCGAGCGCAAACAGCTCCGCCGGCGTCCTGGCCTTGCCGAGCACGGCCGCCGCCGCGCGCACCTGCGCGTCCCGCCCCAGCTGTCGCCGGATCTCGATCTGGCGCCCGAACACGTACCGGGCGATCTCGTCACCCAGCTGCTCGTCGAGCAGCTCCGCCGCGCCGGTGAAGATGGAGTCGGGCAGGTCGATCCCCCGCTCGCGCATCTGTGCGATAAGGCCGCGTCGCATCGCCACCGTAACGACGAAGTTGGGATCGGTCAACGCGTTGCGCCCCTTGGTGTCGAGCGCGAAGCCCGAGAGGGCCGCCCGGTACTCGGGCACGCGGGATCCCAGGGCCCGTGCAAACGCCTGCTCGCCCGACGACAACGAGTCGGGAGGAACAACGCGATCAGGGATGATGCCGCCACCACCGAACACGACCCGGCCGCCATCCGTGAAGAACTTCGGTTTGGTCGAGTCCGCGACCGCCTGCGCGTCTTCTTCGTCCGCGTCCGCCTGCGCAACCAGCATGACCTCGCGGCGCGTCGGCCGCTCGAGCTGCCGTCCACTCGGCGTGAACCAGCGTCCGGTCGTCAGCTTGAGGGCCTGTGGCCCCGGGCCAAGCTCCACGACGCTCTGCACCAACCCCTTGCCGAACGTGGTCGTCCCGACCACCAGGGCACGATCGTGATCCTGCAAGGCCCCGGCAATGATCTCCGAGGCACTGGCCGAGTTGCCGTTGACGAGCACGACCATGGGCATGTCGGCCCACGCCTGCGCCCGCGACGCCTTGAACACCCCGGAGGCGCCCGGCGCGCGACCGCGCGTCTCGACGACCGTCTGCCCGCGATCGAGGAACAGGTCGGTGACGGCCACCCCTTCGTTGAGCAGCCCGCCGGGATTGTTGCGGAGGTCGAGGATGAACGAGCGCGCGCCCTCGCTCCGGAGCCGCGTGATCGTCTCGCTCAGCTCCTTGGCCGAGGCTTCGCTCACACTGAGGAGGCGGACGAAGCCGACCCCGCCGGGCAGCACGGTCCCGCCCTCGACGGACGCGACGTGGATGCGCTCCCGCACGATCGTGAACTTCACGGGCTCCGGTACCCCGGGCCGCACGACCGTGATCGTGACGGACGACCCAGGCTCCCCGCGCAAGCGGCTGACCGCCTTGTCCGACGACCACTCGTGGGTGGACTCCCCCTCCACTTCCACGATCCGATCGCCCGCGAGCACACCGAGTCGCTCAGCCGGTGTATCCGGCAGCGGCTGCACGACCTGGATCCAGCCATCGTTGGGCTCGATCCGGATCCCGAGGC
>JAOUDR010000516.1 GCA_029859185.1 Gemmatimonadota bacterium | reverse complement strand
CTCGGCAAGGATGGCCGGGTCCTTGGGCTTGCGGGCCTCGAACAGATCTGCCACCCGCGGCAGACCACCCGTGATGTCGCGGGTCTTCGACGACTCCTCGGGGATGCGCGCGATGACGTCACCCACGGAAACCCGGGCGCCATCGGCCATGTTGACCAGCGCGCCCACCGGGAGCGCATAGATCGCCGGAATGTCCGTGTTGGCGAAGCAGATCTCCTGGCCCTTTGCATTCAACAACTTGGCAGTCGGACGGAGGTCACGGCCGCTCATGCCGCGCTGCTTCGGATCCATGATCTCGTAGCTGGACAGGCCCGTGACCTCATCGACCTTGAGTTCGACGGAGACACCTTCGACGAAGTCCTGGAACTTCAGGAGGCCGCCCACTTCCGTTACCACGGGATGGGTGTGGGGATCCCAGGTGGCCACGATCTGGCCACCGTCGACCCTGGCGCCGTCATCGATATTGATGACCGCACCGTAGGGAATCCGGTAGCGCTCGCGCTCACGGCCCTGGTCGTCCATGACGCCAATCTCGCCGGACCGGCTGACGGCCACGAGGTAACCCTTCTCGTGACGCACGGTCTTCACGTTGTGCAGCCGGATGGTGCCGGGACGCTTCACTTCGACGCTGCTCGCCGCGGCATTCCGTGAAGCTGCGCCGCCGATGTGGAACGTGCGCATCGTGAGCTGCGTGCCAGGCTCGCCGATTGACTGGGCTGCGATGACGCCGACCGCCTCGCCGATGTTCACCCGTGTGCCGCGCGCCAGGTCACGTCCGTAGCAGAGTGCGCAGACGCCATAGCGGGTTTCGCAGGTGATCGGCGAGCGGACCTTGACCTGGTCGACCCCGTACTCCTCGAGCTTCCGAACCTTGCGCTCGTCCAGCAGCATGCCGGCCTCGAGGATGACTTCCTCGGTCCCTGGCCGACGGACACTGTCGGCCAGCACACGGCCGAGTACCCGCTCCCGCAGGGGCTCCACGATGTCGCCGCCCTCGACGAGCGGGGTCATGAAGAGGCCGTTGGTGGTGCCGCAATCCTCGGACGACACGACCAGGTCCTGGGCCACGTCGACGAGGCGGCGGGTGAGGTAGCCGGAATTGGCGGTCTTCAAGGCAGTGTCCGCGAGGCCCTTCCGGGCGCCGTGGGTCGAGATGAAGTACTGGAGGACGTCGAGACCCTCGCGGAAGTTGGCCGTGATCGGCGTCTCGATGATCGAGCCGTCCGGCTTCGCCATGAGGCCGCGCATGCCGGCAAGCTGCCGGATCTGGGCGGCGGAACCCCGGGCGCCGGAGTCGGCCATCATGAAGATCGAGTTGAAGGAGGCCTGCTTGGTGGACTCCCCCTTGGCGTTGATGGCGGTCTCGGACCCCAGTTTTTCCATCATCGCCTTGGCGACGAGGTCGTTGGTGCGCGACCAGATGTCAACGACCTTGTTGTAGCGCTCGCCGTTGGTCACGAGGCCACTGGCAAACTGGTCCTGGATTTCCTTCACCTCTTCCTCGGCGGACTCCAGGATCTTCACCTTCTCCTGGGGCACGACCATGTCGTCGACACCAATCGAGATGCCGGCGCGGGTAGCGTAGGCGAAGCCCGTGTACATCAACTGGTCGGCGAAGACGACCGTCTTCTTCAGGCCGACCTGGCGGTAGCACGCATTGATGCAGCCGGAAATCGACTTCTTGTCCATGTTCCGGTTGACCATGGAGAAGTCCATGCCTTCCGGCAGGATCTCGGACAGCAGGGCGCGGCCAACGGTTGTCTCCACCAGCTTGATCGCACTGGTGATGTTGCCGGCGTCATCCACGTTGGTGTGCCGGATGCGCGCCTTGATCTTCGCGTGGAGGTCCACGGTGCGACTCTCATAGGCGCGATGCACTTCGCTGACGTCCGCGAAGATCATGCCCTCGCCCCGCGCGTTGATCCGCTCGCGGGTCATGTAGTAGAGCCCCAGCACCACGTCCTGGGACGGCACGATGATCGGCTCGCCATTCGCGGGCGAGAGGATGTTGTTCGTGGACATCATCAGGGCGCGGGCTTCCAGCTGCGCCTCGAGCGACAGCGGCACGTGCACGGCCATCTGGTCGCCGTCGAAGTCGGCATTGAAGGCCGTGCACACCAGCGGGTGCAGCTGGATGGCCTTGCCCTCGATGAGCACCGGCTCGAAGGCCTGGATGCCGAGCCGATGCAGGGTCGGCGCGCGGTTCAGCAGGACCGGGTGCTCGCGGATGACTTCCTCGAGGATGTCCCACACCTCCGGGCCCTCGCGTTCTACCAGGCGCTTGGCGGCCTTGATCGTCGATGCCTCGCCCCGGATCTGGAGCTTCGAGAATATGAAGGGCTTGAACAGCTCGAGCGCCATCTTCTTCGGCAGACCACACTGGTGCAGCTTCAGGGTCGGGCCGACCACGATCACGGAACGGCCGGAGTAGTCGACGCGCTTGCCCAGCAGATTCTGGCGGAACCGGCCCTGCTTGCCCTTGATCATGTCGGCGAGCGACTTCAGGGGACGGCGATTCGTGCCCGTGATGGCCCGGCCGCGACGGCCGTTGTCCAGGAGGGCGTCCACCGCCTCCTGCAGCATGCGCTTCTCGTTGCGGACGATGATGTCGGGCGCGTTCAGCTCGAGGAGGCGCCGCAGCCGGTTGTTACGGTTGATGACGCGCCGGTACAGGTCGTTCAGGTCGGACGTGGCAAAGCGGCCACCATCCAGCGGGACCAGGGGCCGCAGGTCGGGCGGCAGGACTGGCAGCACGGTCATCACCATCCACTCGGGATGGTTGCCGGACTCCAGGAATGCCTCGACGAGCTTCAGGCGCTTGGAGAGCCGCTTGATCTTGGTGTCGGAGCTGGTGCCGGCGATGTCCTCGCGGATCTGGACGACTTCCCGCGTCAGGTCAATCGTGCGGAGCATCTGGTGCACGGCCTCGGCGCCCATGCGGGCGTCGAACTCGTC
>JAOUDR010000036.1 GCA_029859185.1 Gemmatimonadota bacterium | reverse complement strand
ATACAAGGCCGTTAGCCGTTGGCCGTTAGCCGTTTGGCCGTTCGCCGTTCGCCGTGTGCCCTAGGCCGATGGCCGATAGCCGATAGCCGATGGCCGATAGCCGAAGGTGCCACGGCGAACCGGCGCCCGGCGGCTTCAGGAGCTCTCGGCTAACGGCCAACGGCTAACGGCCAACGGACCCCCCCCGTCACTCCCCCTCGCGCCCCGAACTCCCTATATTACAAGGCTCTATGTTCGCCTCCCTGTCGGAGCGTCTCACGGCTGCCCTGCGCGACCTGACCGGTCGTGGGGTGCTGACGGAAGACGCGGTGCGGGAGGGGCTGCGGGAGATCCGGCGGGTGCTGCTCGAGGCTGACGTGAGCTACGAGCTCACGCGGGGCTTCACGGAGCGCATCCGGGAGCAGGCGGTGGGGGTCACGGCCCTGAAGTCCGTGAATCCCGGCCAGCAGCTCGTCAAGATCGTGCACGACGAGCTGGTGACGTTGCTGGGCGCGGAACGGGCGCCCCTGCAGTTTGCCTCGGTGGGGCCCTCGGTGGTCCTGCTGGTCGGCCTGCAGGGGTCCGGCAAGACGACCACGGCCGCCAAGCTCGCCGCCCGGCTGAAGCGGGAGCAGAAGGCGCCGTTCCTCGTGGCCGCCGACGTGTATCGGCCGGCGGCCGAGGAGCAGTTGCGGCAGTTGGGGGAGAAGGTTGGCGTCGGGGTCTTTGGGCAGTCGGACCTGCAGACCGGCGGACCGCCGGAAGAGGACCCGCTGCCCGTGTCTGCCGCCAGTCCGCCGGTCCGCCGGTCCGCCGATGTCGTGGCGCTGGTCCAGGCCGGCATCGCGGCGGCGGAGAGGGCCCGGGCACGCGCGGTCCTGGTGGATACGGCCGGCCGCCTGCAGATCGACGCCGAGTTGATGGATGAGCTGGTGCGGGTGAAGGAGGCGGTCAAGCCGCTCGAGATTCTGCTCGTCGCCGACGCCATGACGGGACAGGATGCGGTGCGGATCGCCCAGGGGTTCCACGAGGCGTTGGGGATCACGGGCGTGATCCTCACGAAGCTCGATGGGGATGCCCGCGGCGGCGCGGCACTCTCGATCCACGGGGTGACCGGCGCGCCGATCAAGTTCGTCGGGGTCGGCGAGAAGTTGGATGCGCTGGACGTGTTCGACCCCGTGCGAATGGCTGGCCGGATCCTCCAGCAGGGGGATGTGGTCGGGCTGGTCGAGCGGGCGCAGTTGGCGGTGGATCAGCAGGAAGCTGAACGGCTCGCGCGGAAGGTGTCGTCGAAGAAGGGCATGGATCTCCAGGACTTTCTGGCGGCCATGCAGCAGGTGCAGAAGATGGGCCCGTTGGAGGGGTTGCTCGGGATGCTGCCGGGAATGCCCGCCAAGGCGCTCAAGCAGGCGAAGGTGGATCCCCGCCGGATCCGGCACACCGAGGCGATCATCCTCTCGATGACGCCCGAGGAACGCCGCCGGCCGGAGATTCTCAACGGGTCGCGACGGGCGCGGATTGCGCGAGGTGCGGGCCGGACGGTCCAGGAAGTGAATCAACTGCTGAAGCAGTTCCAGCAGATGAAGCAGCTCATGAAGGGCATGGGGAAGTTGCGGACGCACTGACACAGTCGCAGGGAAAGCAGGAACGCAGATGGCAACACGAATTCGGTTGCGCCGGATGGGGCGGAAGAAACAGCCCGAGTACCGGATCGTCGTGGCGGAGAAGACCGACGCGCGCGACGGCCGGTTCATCGAGACGATCGGACACTATCGGCCGCGTGAGGATCCGGCGGTGATCCACGTGGACGGAGACCGCGCGCGTGCGTGGCTCGCCAAGGGCGCGACGCCGTCGGAGACGGTGGACTCGCTCTTCAAGAAGGCGGGCGTGTACGCGGCGTCACCGGCGCCGGGCGCCGAAGCGCCGGCACCGGCGGTCGCGACCGATCCACCGACGGTCTGAGGGCGGGACGACGATGGCCGAGGCGAGCTACCGGCTGGTGGCACGCTTCGCCAAGCCCCACGGGCTGAAGGGTGAGGCGGTCGTCTTCGTCCCCATGCGGGAAGCGGAGGCGCTGCTGGGGGCGGGGAAGACCCTCACCCCGATCGACGCGGACGGACGGCCCACGGCACCCGCGCTCACGATCGAGCAGGCGCGGCCGTACCACCGCCGGTGGCTGCTGAAGTTCGTGGGGGTCGACGAGCGGACGGCGCTCGAGTCGTGGTACGGCACCGCGTTCGGCGTACCGGACGTGCCGGATCCCACGGACGACGGGAGCGGACCGCTCAGGGAGCATGAAATACCGGGCGCGACGGTCCTCGCGCGCGGACAGGTGATCGGCACGGTTCGACAGGTGTTGCAGATTCCGGGCGGACCGATGCTGGTGGTTGATGGCGGCGGCCGGGAGTACCTGATTCCGTACCGACCGCCCATCCTGGTCGAGACGGACCGGGCGCGGCGCGAGATCGTCGTGGATCCGCCGCCCGGCCTGCTGGAGTTGTGACCGTGTTGCGGATCAATGTGGTGACGCTGTTCCCCGAGTTGTTCACGGCGCCGTGCCAGACGAGCATCATGGGCCGCGCGGCGGCGGCGGGACTGGTGGAGTACCGCGTGGAGGACCTGCGGCACTACACGCACGATCGTCACCAGACCGTGGATGACTATGCGTACGGCGGCGGGGCGGGGATGGTGATGAAGCCGGAACCGTTCAACGAGGCGCTCGACGCGTTGGCGCCAGACGGGCCCGTGGTATTGCTCTCGGCGCGTGGTCGGCTGTTCGGCCATGGGGATGCGGTGCGGCTCAGTCTCGCGTCCACGGTGACGCTCCTCTGCGGCCACTACAAAGACGTGGACCAGCGGGTGGCGGAGCGGGACGGGGTAGAAGAGTTGAGTGTCGGCGATTTCGTGCTGTCTGGTGGCGAGTTCGCCGCGCTGTGTGTGATGGACGCGGTCGTGCGGCTGTTGCCGGGAGTGCTCGGCGACCACGAGTCCGCCGCGTCCGATTCGCACTACGACGGGCTGTTGAGCCCGCCGAGTTACACGCGCCCGCCGGAGTACCGCGGGCACGCTGTGCCGGCGCTCCTCCTGAGCGGGGACCATGTCAAGATCGCGGCATGGCGCCGGGCCCAGGCAGTAGTGTTGACGAAAACGCGGCGTCCCGATCTGTGGGCGCGGTACGAGAAGGAACACGGGTCCGAGGGGACCCCCTGACGAGGGTGTGGACATGACGAAGATGAGCGACCTGCAGCGCGAGGGCCTGCGCACCGATCTGCCGGACTTCCTCCCGGGGGACACGGTGCGCGTGCAGGTGCGCGTACGCGAGGGCGAGAAGGAGCGGCTGCAGGCCTTCGAGGGTGTCTGCATCGGGCGCCGGGGTGCCGGCGTCAGTGAGACGTTCACGGTCCGCAAGGTCTCTGCCGGTATCGGGGTGGAGCGGATCTTCCCGCTGCATTCCCCCAACCTCGCCGCGATCAACCTGGTGCGGCGCGGTCGGGTCCGTCGCGCGAAGCTCTATTACCTGCGGAATCTGTCCGGCAAGGCCGCACGGATCCGGGAGAAACGCGAGACCACCTGAGTGTCCGACCCCACGCTGGCGCGCGAGCGCGCGCTCTGGGCGGCGGGGGCCCGCTATGTGGCGGGAGTGGACGAGGTGGGGCGGGGGCCGCTGGCCGGCCCGGTCATCGCGGCGGCGGTGATCCTCCCGCGCGACGACGGGCCGTGGGAGGGCCTGCGCGACTCGAAACGCATGACGGCGGCCGAGCGTGACGCGGCCGCCGTTTGCATTCGGGCCCGCGCCGTGGCCTGGGGGGTGGGGGGAGCCTCCGTCCGGGAAATCGACCGGGTGAATATCCTGCGGGCGAGCGTGCGGGCCATGCGGCGCGCGCTCGCCCGTCTTGCCGTGTCACCGGACCACGTGCTCGTGGACGGGAACGCGCTGCCGGATCTGGGGCATCCGCACGAAGCCATCGTCGGCGGGGACAACCTGAGCCTCTCGATCGCGGCAGCCTCGGTGCTCGCCAAAGTCACGCGTGATCGCTTGATGGTGGCCCTCGCCAGGCGCTACCCGGCGTTTGCGTGGGAGACGAACAAGGGCTACGCCACCGCCGCGCATCTCGCCGCGCTCGACCTGGCCGGCCCCACACCGCATCATCGGCGGTCGTTTGAGCCGGTGGCGCAGTTGGGGTTGTTTCGAGTGACGGGATCACGGGATCACGGGATCACGGGATGACGGGATCGGTCGGCGACCGGTTCTTGCTCTATACACCGCGTCTCTCTCCCCTCCGCCGTTTTGCGACCCACCCTCCTAGACTAGAAGCGATTGAGGGCCGGCGAGCGCGCCGGCCCCCATGCAGGGCTGGTATGAGAAACAACCTCGTTCTCGACTGCGGTCCCGCGAACTTCGCTTCGCTGTGTTCTGGTACTGCACCGCTCTCCGGGATGTCCGGCTTCCGACTACTTCACGTGCTTGCTCACCAGCTTGGTCATGTCGAACATGCTGACCTGTGTCCTGCCGCCGAACACCACCTTCAGCGCGGCGTCCGCATTGATCATGCGGCGGTTCTTCTTGTCCTGCAGGCCCTTCCGCTTGATGTACGCCCAGAGCTTCTTGGTGAGCTCGGTACGCGGTAGCGGCTTGGCACCGACGACCTCCGACAGCGCGGCGTCCGGTGTCACGGGACGCATGAACGCTGCATTGGGTTTCCTCTTGGTCTTCTTCTTGGCGGCCTTCTTGGCCGGCTTCGCCTTCTTCTTTGCGGTCATAGTCACCTCACAAGCAGGGTGAATGCTCGTACGCCAGCCCGTACATGCGCCCCAAAGTAAGGGTTTTTCACTCTGAGACAAGAGGGTTTTCCCTCGGGGAACAGCACCTTTTCCCTCGGAAACGGGGTAGTCTCCCCTCGAAAGGAGGGCGGTTTCCCCTCTGACGGAGCGCAGATTCCCCGAGGAAATCGGGCGTTTTCCCCTCTGTGACACCGAGCGTCAACCCTCGACACCACAGGCATTTCCCCTCGGGAAACGGCAGGTTTTCCCTCGGTGGCGCCCGCGTTTCGGCGTCCGGTCGCGCCGCCGCCGCCGACGCGACCGTCCGACCGAGCTGGCGGGTCCCGGGTTTTCCTCTCTGGAAGGCCGGCGCCATGCCGCCTCGCACTGGAAGCCGGCGACGAAATCAGCCCCGCCCGACGGCGGGCTTCTCGAGAAAGACGACGGTGGCGCGGGCGTCGCCTGCGTCATAGCCCTCGAGTCGGGAAGCCTCCTCGTAGCCGGCGCGCCGGGCGAACGCGATCCCCCGCGCGTGATGCGCAACGATGGCGGTGCGGAATCGACCGGTGCCCGCCGCCCGCATCCACGCCTCGAAGGCCGACAGCACGGCGGTGCCCACACCACGGCCACGCACGGCGGGATCGAGCAGCAGCATACCGATCGTGCACGTCCCGTCTGCGGGGAAGTCGGGAATCGCGTCGAGCACGCCGACCAGGGTGGTTGTGGCATCGAAGATCCCGATCGTGCACTTGTCACTCACGGTCTTCGACGGCGGTCCCCCCACGAAGGCGCGTTCCGCCTCGTCGGCGGCCGGGGGACGACCGGTCGCGAGCTCGAAGTAGTCCGCAGCCTTCGTGAACAGCGCCTGCAAGGACGGAAGGTCGGGCGGTGCGAGGTGTCGGGTCGAGTACGCCCCCCCGGGGCCGAGCGTCGTGCGGTCCATGGGAGGAGTCTAACGCGCTCCTGTTCGCGGCGCGGACGCAGGCGCCGTGCCGCCGGCGTCCCGAACTGCACGCGCAAGGAAGCGCGGCGGACGTTCCCCTACTTACACGGGAGGAACCGGACGGTGGTCTCCATCTCCTCGAGGACCTGCCCGAGCGCGTGCACCGTGGCATCCACCTCAGCGGCTGTCGTGAGGTGGCTAAGGGAAAGGCGGATCGCGCAATGGGCCTCCGCCTCGCTCCGACCCATCGCGAGCAGCACGTGGGTGGGCTCGGGCGAGCCGGATTTGCAGGCCGACCCCGACGAGAGGGAAATACCGTGCTGGTCGAGGGCCACCACGAGCGACTCGCCGCGCAAGTCGGGAAGCGTGAGGTTCAGCGTGTTCGGCAGCCGCTCGGTGGCGTGGCCATTGAGCACGGCGTTCGGGATCATCGTGCGGATGCCCGCCTCCAGGCGGTCGCGCAGGGTGGCGATGGTGTTCGCATCGCGCACGGCCTGCCGACCCAGCTCCGCGGCCTTGCCGAAGCCCGCGATGGCGGGGACGTTTTCGGTCCCGGCGCGAAGGCCGCCCTCCTGCTTCCCGCCGTGGATCAGCGGCTCGAGGGCAACACCCTTGCGCACGTAGAGCGCGCCGATGCCCTTCGGGCCGTGGAGCTTGTGGGCCGACATGCTGAGCAGGTCGACGCCGAGGTCGCCCACGTGCACGTCGATCTTGCCGACCGCCTGCACCGCGTCCGTGTGGAACGTGGCCCCACGCTCGTGCGCGATGGCGCACAGCTCGGCGATGGGCTGAATCGTGCCGACCTCGTTGTTGGCCATCATCAGAGAGACGAGAATCGTGTCGTCGCGCAGCGCGGATCGCAGCGCACTGGGCGCCACGCGCCCATCACGGTCCACGGGGAGGTAGGTGACCTCGTAGCCCATGCGCTCGAGGAATCGGCACGCCTGGAGTACGGCAGGGTGCTCGATGGCGCTCGTCACGATGTGGGTGCCCGCGTCGCGCCGCGCAAACGCCACGCCCTTGATGGCCTGGTTGTCGGCCTCCGAGCCACCACCCGTGAAGAGGATCCGGCGCGGCCGCGCGTGGATCAGGGCGGCCACCTGGTTGCGCGCCGCGTCGATCGCGTCGCGTGCCTCACGGCCCGCGCCGTGGATGCTCGAGGGGTTGCCGTGGGCCGCCTCGAGGTAGGGCAGCATCGCCTCCCGCACGGCGTCGGCGACACGGGTGGTGGAGTTGTTATCGAGGTAGATGCGGCGGGCGGGGACGGCGGGCTTGGCCGTCCGCACCACGACGGGGCCGCACGCGGCGGCCGTGTGGGCCTGCGCCGTGCGGCGCGTGGCCGCGCTACCGGCCTCGACCTTGACCACCTCGCACAGCAACGCCTTGTACACCGGGAAGCCCGAGATCTCGTCGTAGTTGCCGAGGTCGGTGAGCTCGTTGACGTTCCACTCCTGCCACGCCTTCGGCCCCACGGGTCCGCCGCCACCCATGTTGCACTCAACGGCCCCGGACGCGATGTCGCGGGTCACGCGGGCCCGGAACGGCACGGCACCACGCGGCGTGCGGACTTCCACGAGATCCCCGCTCGCGATGCCGCGGGCCTCCGCGTCGAGCGCGTTCAGCTCGACCGTCGGCTCCGGGTTGTCCTTGAGCAAGCCGCGGACCCCGTGGTGCTGCGACCGGAAATCCGTGTGCGGGCGCGCACCCGAGTTGAACACGAGCGGGTACTGCCGCACGAGCTGAGGATCGGCGCGCGGTCCTTCGGTGGGTTCCACGTACTTGGGCAACGGCTCGTAGCCGTACTCCTCGAGTGTGGTGGACCAGAGCTCGAACTTGCCGGTCGGCGTATCGAATCCCGGCTGTCCATCCGCGCGGAGGGCGCCCTTCTCCCACTTCTTGTACTCCATCATGGGCGTGGGGAGCTTGACCCAGCCGCCCGCGGCTTGCACGTCCTCCAGTGAATACCCCGACCCATCGAGCGCAAACCGGATGAGCATCTCCTCCGTCTGTGGATACAGGTGTCCGTAGCCCAGCCGGCTCGCGAGCTCGGCCATGATCAGATAGTCATTGCGCGCCTCGCCCACCGGCTCAACCACTTTCTCGCGCAGGCGGAAGATCGGGCCGTACGTCATGTAGGAGTCGATCTCGAACATCGTCGTCGCCGGCAGCACCACGTCGGCGTAGGCCGAGTCGGCGGTCAGCTGCCGGTCGATGCAGACGAGGAAGTCGAGCTTGGACAGCGTCTCCCGCCAGACGGCGGTCTGGGGCCACGAGGTCAGCAGCGATGCCCCGTGCACGATCAGGCCACGGATGCGGTACGGATCGCTGTGCAGGACGGAGTTCACGAGGCCGCTGGCGTGCGATTCGCCGCGATAGTTGGAGTAGACGGGGAACTTCTGGCGGGCGACCGCGAGGTCGAGGTCCGGATTGGGCTGGTTACAGGACCGGTTGATCGGGAAGTGGGTGTCCAGCATGGCGAGCCCGATGCCACCCGGCACGTCGAGGTGGCCGGCCAGCGCGAAGAGGCTCAGCACGGCGCGGATGGCCTGGATACCGCTGTTCGAATATTCGAGGCCCGTGTACATGACGGGACACGCGCCGGTGGCGTGGGCAATGCGCCGCGCGAGCGTACGGACCGTGTCGGCGGGGACGCCCGTGATCTCTTCCACCACCTCGGGCCGGAAGTGCTGCGTGTAGGTGCGCAGCTCGTCGAAGCCGTGACACCAGCGTTCGGCGAACGTCTCGTCGTACAGCTCCTCGGCGACCATCACCTCGATGAGACCGAGCGCAAGGGCACCGTCCGTACCGGGGCGGATCGGGATCCACTCGGCACCGGTGCGCTTCGCGGTATCCGTGTGGCGCGGATCGATGACGACGATCTGCGCGCCACGCTTGGCGGCCGCTTCGAGACGGTGCATGTCGAGCGGCGGTGAGTCCGTGGCGGGATTGGCGCCCCACACCACCAGCAGCTCCGCGTTCTCCATGTCGGTGAACATGTTCACCAGCATGCGGCCCATCGTGACGTGCGGCGCGATCATCGCGAACGACACGTAGCACAGCGCGCCGACGCCCATCGTGTTGGGCGACCCGAAGGGGAACAGCACGTTGGATGCGGACGAGACCGCCACGCCCTTCGGCTGGAACATGTCGCACAACGACAATTCAAACGCCCCGCGACCCGTGTAGATCGAGACGGCTTCGGGGCCGGATTCCGCCTTGATCGTGTTGAGGTTCTCGACGATCACGTCGTACGCCTCATCCCACGAGATCCGCGCGAACTCGTGCGAGCCCTTGGGCCCCACGCGTTTCATCGGGTAGTGCAGCCGGTGCTCGGAGTGGACGATCTCGGGTGCGTGCGTGCCGCGCCGGCAGATCATGCCGAGGGGGTGGCCCGTGTCCTGGCGGATATCCACGAGTTGGCCGTCCCGCACGCCGGTCTCGACCCAGCATCCCGCGGGACAGATGCCGCAGATGCCCTTGGTCCACTGGACCGGTGTGCCGGTGTCCCGTTCGGCTGCGGCGTCCGTTGTCGCAGCGGCTGGAGGAGGCATGACCACTCCGGGGCTCCATGGGTTGAACTCGGGGCGAGGCAGTGCATGGCCAACACCGTCGCCGGTCCGAGGGTTCCGGAGATGCCGCGTGCGCCTTCTCATGCGGCAGGTCCGGAGTCTGGATACGTCGTCAAGTTGAGCCGTGAGCCCGTGGATCACCAGCGCCGCTGCTGGGGCGACCGTGGGCACGAGGCGCCTTCGAGAAGGTACAGCGAACGCAGCGGACGGACCGCTCTCGGCGGGAGTCCCGCCCTGAAGGGCAGGCTCGGCCGAGGAGCAAGACCTTGAAAGGTGATCTCGCCCGTAGCGGCGTCCTCTCAGGACGCGGTTCCTTGGCCGAGCGCGGGCTTCAGCCCGGGACCAACCCGCATGAGCAGCAGTTGAATCCAATCAGCATCCCGGGCCGTCCCGTTCCCCTTACCTCCCTCATCGTGGTCGGGCGATCGGCTACTATTCAGCGACCCTGCGGGGGCGGTGGACGATGATTGGGAGGGGGTGTGGCGGTGAGCAAGCAGACGGTTCCCAAGGCTGAGCAGAGGAAGGTCCGGACAAAGCGGGGATTCCGCGCGTACACATACTTGGGGTGTCCGCTCACTCGGAATCGCACCGCGTGGTGCTTCCGGCTCTGCGTTCCAGACCCTTCGGGGAAGGGCCAATGCGGGAGGATCGCGCCCCACGGGCTGCAGGGGCGGACTCAGCGCGCGATCGAGGGGCACCGAAAGCGGCGACGGTCGACCCACTTCGCGAAGCTGGAGCGCATGTATCTTGCCGCTCCGCTCAATGAGATGTACGACCCCGGAGTCAGAGTCCAGGACGGTGAAGCGGAGATCGTGGTTCCGATTCCGGAGGCACTCCGGCTCCCGTCGGGCGACGTGGCCGAGTCCGTGTACTTCAAGGTGATGAACGACGCGGCGGTGCTCGCGGTCAATGCGTTGGTCGAGGACCGGCTCGTCGCGACCGTGCGGTTCGGCGTCCAGCTCACGCGGCGCGCAGCGTCGGGTGAGCTGATTGCCCGCGGACTGGTCATCGCTGGCTCCGGCGGGCAGTATCGGGCGGAATGCGTGCTCGCCGATGCGAACGGGCTGGAGATCGGCAGGGGTGACGGGACGTTCGAGGCCGGGACGACGGTGTTGTCAGCTGAGATCGGCTACTCGTAGACCGGCAATCATGCGGCCAGGCCTGGGGGTAGCCAGCATGCCCCCAGGCCCTCGTCCTCAGAAGCGATAGTTAAATCCGAGCAGCAGCATCGGGCCGAGTTTCGGCTGTCCCACGGCCGCGTCGGCGTCCCCGTAAGTGAAGTCCTCGCGCGGGTTCACGTTGTCGCCGTCGGGGCTGTACGAGGTGTCGTGGCCGCTGAGCCGCGACGAGAAGTAGTAGTCCAGCCCGGCGGTGACCACCATGTCGAAGCGTCGGCTCACCGCGAAGTAGCTGTCGAGCCCGCCGCCAAGACCCCAGTGGCTGCTGGTGACGTCGAAGTCCTCGTTCCCTCCGATAAACCGGAAATTGGCCCGGAAGCTGCTGTGCCGCACGCCCCCGAACACGTACGCGCGCGGGAGAGAGAGAATCCGCACCGGGTGCAGCATGTCCAAACGCAGTCCTGTGGTTCGACCGCTCTTTTCGGGCGTGCCGTTGGTGGCGTTGTTGATGAAGATGCGGCGGGCCTCGAGCGCCTGGCCTGGTTGCGACGCCGCGTACGCGACACCGAACCGCAACTGCAACGGGAAGCCCTGCGCAAAGTCCGCGGCGATGACGTTGGCCTGGATCCCAAGCCCCGTGTTGTAGCCGAACTGTCCGCCCGCCGAGAACTGCGGGCCGGCATGCTGGGCGTGCAGCGCCGGGCTCAGGGCGTACGCGATCATGAGGACACGTACCAGTTTCGTGAGCATACTCGGTCTCCGTATTGTGGCCCTCGTGGAGCCGGAATCCCCAATATGCGAGGTCCCGACCGGACGTCGGTGCGGTGGCTCACGCCTTCGTAGTGACGGCTGACCGCGGCGGTTCGGCGAGGCGGAGCCGCCCACCGCCCGTTCAATGGTCGGCAATCGCGCAGGCTGCCTTCGTTCGGTAGGTTGTGGTGTGTCGCGATTCGACCGGGTAGCTCAGTTGGCAGAGCAACGGACTGTTAAGTCGGCTTGGGCTCGCTAGCACCCGGTATGACACAGCGAAACTCCGCACGGCTTGGGCAAGTCACCGCTCAAGCCGTGCCGTGTTGTACAAGCTGATACGATCGATTCCGAGCCCGCGTCCCCCAGTCGGTCCCACAGTGGCGGGGGCGGTACCGGGGGCGCCTTGCTGATCGGCTCTTGACGCCTTCCTGACGGCGAGCTTTCGGTCGTCGAGTTCCTTGTCCGCAAAGGGATGACATCGAAGTCGATGTTGCCCGAACAGTACTCTACAGTGTCCAACCCAAGGAACACGTGCAGATCGGACTTGGGGTCCCCCATGTGACCGCAACCGGATACCCCGTATGCAAGACGATGCCCGACTCGTCCCGCTTGCGGCGACGACCGGTGAGCGGACGGCAGAGGGGGAAGGTATGAAGGATCGCCTGAGGCGACCGGCCTTCGGACGGAGGGCAGGGGCTTGAGGGAGAAGATTGCTCCTGCCTTCGCCAGGCTACCGTGAGGAGTCCGGCGCAGAGGGAATACTGAGTGGCGGATATGTCTCCCGAACGAGCGTCTGGCCCTGACTGACAAACACGTACGGCGCCGGTTCGCTCCCGATCGGTACAGTGGCGAAGCCCGTCTGCACGAGTTGGCGGAGCAACTCCTCGAGTGGAAGGACCGAGGTGTCCGGCTCGGCGGG
>JAOUDR010000515.1 GCA_029859185.1 Gemmatimonadota bacterium | reverse complement strand
CCGGTGCGCGGGGGCCCGCGCCGGGGGGGGGGGGGTGGGTCCCCGGCGCGCTCGATCGGCCGGGATGGGCCGGCGGGGGCGCCGCCGAGACCGTGGTTCCGCTCGAGTTCTTTGCCCCGGGCGAGATGCGTGCGGCGGGCTCGGGAGCCCACCGCCGTTTCCTCCAAGTCTTCGATACGTTCGTGCTGCTGGAGACGCCGGACGGCGTGGCGATCATCGATCAGCACTCGGCCCACGAGCGCGTCCTCTTCGAGCAGGCAATGGCGCAGCTGGCGGGGAGTGATGCGGCTGCCCAGCGACTCCTGCTGCCGGCCACCGTGCACCTTGCGCCGGCCGAGTTGGACGCCGTGCAGGAGCATCGCGAGCTGCTGGAACGCGTCGGGTTCGAGGCGGAGCCGTTTGGCGGCAATGCGATGGTCCTCCACGCCGTGCCGAACCCACACCCGCGGTTCGACGCCCAACGCTGCTTCGAGGAGTTGAGTACCGACCTCGCGCGCGGCCGGTTCGGTGCGCTCACCAACCGACTCGAGCGGTTCGCGGCGACGTTCGCGTGCCGGGCGGCCGTCAAGGCCGGCGACCGGCTCGACCCGCGGGAGATCGAAGAGCTGGTGGCGCGGTTGTTCGCGTGTGAGTTGCCGCCACACGACGTGCATGGCCGACCGACCATCGTGCAGCTCCCACGGCATGAGATCGAACGGCGGTTCGGACGTGCCTGAGACCCGGCGTCGCGTTCCCGTGCTCGTCGGCCCGACAGCGGTCGGCAAGACGGCCGTCGCCGAGGCGCTCGCCGCGCACTGGCCGATCGCCGTGATCTCGGCCGACTCCCGGCAGGTCTACCGGGGACTGGACATCGGCACGGCCAAGCCTTCCGGCCCACTCCGCGCGCGCGTCCCCCATTGGGGGATCGACCTCGTCGACCCGGGCGAGCGCTACAGCGCCGGTCGATTCGCGCGAGACGCCGTGGCATGGCTCGCGGCCATCCCGGCGGACCGGCAGCCGGTGATCGTGGGCGGGACCGGGTTCTACGTGCGGGCGCTGGCGGACGGGTTGTTCCACGAGCCGGTCCTCGATCCAGCCAGGCGGACCCGGCTGCGCGACCACCTCAATGCCGCGGAGGCACTGGCCGCCTGGGCCGTACGATTGGACACCGGATTCTCGGGCGGCGGACGCCAGCGCGCGGCACGCGTGGTGGAGGTCGCGTTGCTCACGGGCCGACCGCTGTCGTGGTGGCAGGCGCACGCGGCGGCGTCCGGTGTCATCGAACCCTGGTACGTGCGCCTCACGGTGCCGCGGGCGGTACTGCGGCGGCGGATTACGGAGCGCACCGCCGCGATGCTGACGCAGGGCCTCGTCGCGGAGGTGGAGGCGCTGCTCGCGCGGGGCGTGCGCCCGGACGCACCCGGTCTCGACGGCGTCGGCTACCGGGAAGCCGTCGCGCACCTGCGGGGCGAACTGGACAGCGGGGCATTGCTCGACGCGATCGTGCGGGCGACCGGTCGGTACGCGAAGCGGCAGGAGACCTGGTTCCGGCACCAGCTGCCGGGAGACACGTGGACGCTGGATGCGACGGCTCCGCCCGCCGCGCTGGCTGCCGAGATCGCCGCCCGCTGGGCGGGACGGGAGACCTGAATGCGGATTGGGATCACCTGCTATCCGACGTACGGCGGATCGGGCGCCCTGGCCACGGAGCTGGCCCTCGAGCTGGGGCGACGAGGAAACGAGGTGCACATGATCTCCTATGCATCCCCGTTCCGGCTCCGCAACTTCGCCGAGCACGTGTTCTTCCACGAGGTGGATCTGAGCGGGACGTACCCGTTGCTCGAGTACTTCCCGTACTCGCTCGCGCTCGCGGTGAAGCAACACGAAGTGGCCCTGCGGGAGAAGCTCGACATCCTGCACGTGCACTACGCGCTGCCGCACGCGACGGCCGCGTTCCTCGCGCGGGAGATGCTGGAGCCTGATCACCAGGTCAAGGTCATCACCACACTGCACGGCACCGACATCACATTGGTGGGGCAGGCGAAATCGTTCTTCACCGTCACGAAATTCTCCATCGAGCGCTCGGATGCGGTGACCGCGGTCTCCGCGTACCTGCGTGACGAGACGTACCGGGCCTTCGGATGTACCGACTGCGAGATCGAGGTCATCCCGAACTTCGTGAACCTCGAAACGTACCGTCCGGCCGTGGGCGACGAAGGTTGCCGCCCGGCCCTCGGCCCCCCGGGCGTGCAGGTCCTGATGCACATCTCCAACTTCCGGCCCGTCAAACGGGTGCCCGATGTCGTGCAGACGTTCGCGCGCGTACGGGCGGAGCTGCCGTCGGTCCTCGTCTTCGTGGGCGACGGACCCGAGCGGCCGGCGGCGGAAGAGCTGGTCGCCGAGCTGGGACTGAGCCGCGACGTACGGTTCCTCGGCAAGGTCGATGCGGTCGCCGACCTGCTGCGCTGCGCCGACCTCTTCCTCCTGCCCAGCGAGTCGGAGTCGTTCGGTCTCGCGGCGCTCGAGGCGTTGGCCTGCGGCGTCCCGGTGGTGGGCACGGCCGTCGGCGGCCTGGCCGAGGTGGTCCCCGAGGACGCAGGCGCGCTCGTGCCGGTTGGGGATGTCGATCTCATGGCGGAGAAGGCCCTGGCCATGCTGCGTGATCCCGCCCGTCTGCGGGCATTCCGCGAAGCCGCGGTCCGGTCGGCGGCGCGGTACTCGGCCGACCGGATCGTCCCGATGTATGAGGACCTCTACCGGCGGACCCTGGCCTCATGACGTGGTGGGAAGGGGTCATCCTCGGCATCGTGCAGGGTCTTACCGAGTTTCTCCCGGTCTCGAGTTCCGGTCATCTCGTCGTGGCCGAGGCGGCGCTCGGACTCCGCACGCCTGGCGTGTTCGTCGAGGTGGCGGTCCACGTGGCGACCCTGGTGGCCGTGGCGGTGGTCTACTGGCGACGGATTGGCGAACTGCTCATCG
>JAOUDR010000035.1 GCA_029859185.1 Gemmatimonadota bacterium | reverse complement strand
GGCGGTTCCCGCCCGCCATCCCTCTCGGGACGGGATTGGGTTAGTTTTGGGCCTTCACCGTCCAAGCACCCGGAGTCTATCCCATGCGCCCGTCTATCCTCGCGACATCCGCCCTCTTGCTCGTCGTTGCGGCCTGTTCCAGGCCGGTGCCCTTCACGACGGACATCCGCCAGGAGATGGGCGCATCCGCAAGCGAGGTCGCGGCCCTCGACCTTTCCGTGCTCGAGACGTTCGAGCTGCGCACCGCTGGCCGCACCACGATCGTTGTGAAGAACTGGACGAAGGCCATCGGGGCGACGGCGCCGAGCGACACGACGCTCGTGCTCGACGTGCTCGGCGCCCAGGTCGCCGGACAGCACGACACGCTGAAGCTCACATTCGCCCGAGGCCGGGCTGGCGCCTACACGCTCCGCCAGGTCAACGGCGCCTGGATTGGCGAGTCGATTCCGGTGGCGGGCATCAGCTACCAGTACCACCCGTGCTACCAGAACGTCGGCTCGAAGTGTGATCAGCCGGTCCCCTCCGGCACCCGGGAAGACCAGCAGGTGCGCGTCGGCATCAAGCGCTGACGGGATAGCCCCAACCACAACGCAAACGGGCGGGCTCCAGGGCCCGCCCGTTTGCGTGTCAGTGCCGTCCGTGGCCTAGTCCGTCCGTGGCCTAGTCCGTCCGTGGCTTCAGGTCAGGAGCTTCCGCTCTTTCGCCGCCGCCTCGAGGTCTTCCTGGAAACGGGGGTCGGCGATCCCGATCAGCGCCTCGACCCGCTCGCGCAGGTTCTTCCCAAACAGATTCGCCGCGCCGTGCTCGGTCACCACGTAGTGCACGTCCGCGCGACTGGTCACGACGCCCGCGCCTTCCTTCAGATAGGGAACGATGCGCGACATGAGTCCGTTCTTGGCGCTACTCGGCAGCGCGATGATGGGTCGCCCCCCCTTCGAGCGTGCCGCGCCGCGGATGAAGTCCACCTGACCACCGAACCCGGAGTAGATGTACGCCCCGATGGAATCGGAGCACACCTGCCCGGTGAGATCCACCTCGATTGCCGAGTTCACGGCCACCATGTTGTCGTTTCGCGCGACGATCTCGGGATCGTTCACATAGCTCACGGGGTGAGCCTCGATGAGCGGGTTGTTGTCGAGAAAGTCGTATAGCTGCGCGGTGCCGAGGGCGAACGTGACGATGATCTTCCCCTGGTGTTGGGACTTCCGCGTCCCCGTGATGACGCCGCGTTCGACGGCCCGCATGGCTCCGTCCGACATCATCTCCGTGTGCACCCCCAGCTCGAGATTGCCCTCCATCCCTTCGTAGATAGAGTCCGGGATCCCGCCGATCCCCATCTGAACCGTCGATCCCGGTTGGATGAGCTGGATCACGTTGCGGGCGATCGCCTGCTCGACCTCCGTGGCCGGCGCCGGGTGCAGTTCCGGCAGCGGCTCGGTGGCCTCGACGATGGCGTTCACGCGGCTCACGTGCAGGAAGCAATCCCCGAGCACCCGGGGCATCCGCTCGTTCACCTGCACGATGACGATCTTGGCGGCCTGGCTCGCGGCCACGGACGCCAGCGTCTCGACACCAAGGCTCAGGAACCCGTGTTCGTCCGGGGGTGACACCTGGAGCATCGCGACGTCGAGCGGGACGATGCCGTCGCGAAAGAGTCGGGGAATCTGATGCAGGAAGATCGGCACGTAGTCGGCGCGACCGTCGTTGACGGCCTTGCGGTCCGCCGGTCCGACGAACAGCGAGTTGTGCCGGAAGTGCCCCTCCATGCCGGGAGCGGACAACGGGTCTTCCCCGATCAGGAGCACGTGGTTGAGCTGCACGTTGTGCAACTCCTCCCGCCGCTGCGCGAGCGCGCGCACAAGGGCCTGCGGGATGGCCGCGTTTCCTCCGTAGTACACCCGATCACCGCTGTTCACCCGGCCAACGGCCGCCTCGGCGCTCTCGAGCTTTGTCCGGTAGTCGTCGACCCAGCTCATGGCGTGCCCTCCGCCGCTGGCAGCAGGTCGTCGAGCGTCCGGGCCGGCAGGCCGAGCGCCTCCGCGAGATGCGCGTTCACCAGTTCACCGTGATAGACGGAGACCCCGGCCGCGAGCCCCGCATCGGCCCGGAGGGCGGCGTCCACACCCAGGGTGGCCAGCGCCGTCACCGGCCCCAGCAACGCATCCGACAGCGCGCGCGATGCGGTGCGGGCGACATTGGCCGTCATGTTCGGCACGCAGTAATGCACCACGTCGTGCATGACGTACACCGGATCGTCCGGCGTGGTCGGCCGGCTCGTCTCGATGCATCCTCCCTGGTCGATGGATACGTCGACGATCACGCTCCCCGCGCGCATGCCGCGCACCATCTCGTCGGTCACGAGGAACGGCGCGCGCGCACCGGGGATCAGGATGGCACCAATCACGACGTCGGCAATGGCCGTGTACCGCTCCAGCCGATCCGGCGTCGCGACCTGGGTGACCACGTTGCCCCCCCGCCGCCGGAAGGTGCGCAGCTTCTCGAGGCTTTCATCCATCACGATGACGTGGGCCCCAATGGCCGCGGCGCGAGCGGCCGCAGCCCGGCCCACCGTCCCGGCGCCGAGCACGAGCACCGTGGGCGGGGCGATGCCGGGGACGGCTCCCAGCAGGATCCCGCGCCCCCCCTCCTGGTTCTGGAGGTAGTGGGCCGCGACGAAGACAGCCATCTCACCAGCCATCTCCGACATGGGAATCAGCAGCGGCCGCTGGCCCTGGGCATCCTGTACCAGCTCGTAGCTGATCGCGGTCATGCGCAGCGTGCGCAGGTGCTCGACGACGGGCCGCGGCGTAATCGACAGGTGCTGGAACCCGCACAAGACGGATTCCGGACGCAGCAGGTCGAGCTCGCCGTCCGACACCATCGCGATGGCGCACACGAGGTCGGCACGCTTGAACGCCTCCTCGCGGCTGAAGACCACGGTTGCCCCCGCCGCCTGATACTCATCGTCCGCAAACCGCGCCCCGGCACCGGCCCCGCTCTCCACCACCACGGTGTGTCCGAGCCGGGTCAGGTGGGCGGCCGCCCACGGCGTCAGGGAGACCCGTCGCTCATGCCGTCCGGTCTCCCGAGGTACTCCGATGTTCATGGCCCTGCTCTCCCTTCCTCCCCGTCACGTCCCCGCGGGTGTCTTGGTCTGCTCGAAGGCGCGCCCGCCCCAGGTGAAGGCCTCCTCGTTGAGCGGCAGGAGTGCGCAGTTGTGCTCGAACGCCTCGCGGATCACCGTCAGGAAGCTCTCGGCCGGGAAGATCCCGGTCGCCGCCTGGAACGCGCCGAGCGCCACGATGTTCTTCACCCGCACGGCGCCCAGATCGAGCGCGATCTGGGTGAACGGGATGCCGACGACCTGCACCGTGGGATCGAGCGGCGGGACTTCGAGCACCACGGACGTGTCGTACAGGATGATCCCACCCGACCGCACTTTCGGTCCGAACTTGGCCAGGCTCTGCGGGTTGAACGCGACCAGGACGTGCGGTTCCGGCGCCGCCGGCGAGAGCACCTCGCCCCGCGCAACGTGCAGGTCCGCGTAGGACGTTCCGCCGCGTGACTCCGGCCCGTAGCTCGGGATGTACGTCGAGTCGCAGCCCTCGTTGATGGCCGCCCGATTGGCGAGCGACGCAATCGTCTGCGCGCCGTCGCCTCCGGAGCCCGCGAACTTGATGGCCACGTCCTCCGGGTCCAGGTGAGCCGGGAACCCGCTCCCGAACCGCGGCGCCGTGGTGCGCGGTGCCCCGATTGCCGCGAGCACCGCCTCGGGATCGAACGTCGGTGTCCCCAGATCGAACCACGGCTCCACGGTCTCGTCCTTCTTCACACCGAGTGGGAAGTACGGGAGCATCTGCTCCTTCACCCACTGCTCCGCCTCGATCGGCGTCAGCTTGAGATGGGTCGGGCACTCCGACAACACTTCGACGAACGAGAGCCCGCGGTTTTCCACCTGGAGCCGTACGGCCTTCTTGATGGCGGCCGCGGCCCGATGCCGCTGCTTGTTGTCGAACAGCGCGACCCGTTCCACGTACACCGGCGCGTCGAGCTGGGCGATGACCTCCGCCATCCGCAAGGGACCACCTTCGAGCCGACCGCGCCCTTTGGGGGTCGTCGTCGTCGTCTGGCCCGGCAGCGTGGTGGGCGCCATCTGCCCGCCGGTCATCCCGTAGATGGCGTTGTTGACGAAGATGAAGGTCATCGGGAGTCCGAGCTGGGCCGCCTGCATGATCTCCGCGAGGCCAATCGAGGCCAGGTCGCCGTCCCCCTGGTAGCTGATCACGATGCTGTTGGGGTTCGCGACCTTGTGCCCGATCCCGACGGCCGGGGCGCGCCCGTGCGCCGCCTGCGAGTTGCCCACGTCGAAGTAGTAGTACATGAAGACCGCACATCCGACCGGCGAGATCGCGACGACGCGGTCCTGCACCCCAAGCTCCTCGATGGCCTCCGCCATGAACTTGTGCACCAATCCGTGGCCACAGCCCGGGCAGTAGTGCGTCGACAGCCCCTTCAATCCCTCGGCGTGCGCGTGGCGTTCAAAGCGCGTGTAGAAGACGTTATCCATGGGACACCTCCGTCAGCCCGCGGACCCGTTCCACGATCTCGGCCAGGGAGGGCAGCACGCCGCCATGCCGGCGGACGGCGTGGATCGGCGGTGGCATGGTCCCGCGTTTGCTGAGCGCGAGCCGCAGTTCGTCCTCCAATTGGCCAGGGCCGGCCTCGACCACCACGATGCCGCGCGCCCGCTCGAGCAGCGGGACGAGGGCATCAACCGGGAACGGCCAGAGCGTGATCGGGCGGAACAGACCCGCCTTGACCCCCTCGGCTCGGAGCTGTTGCACGGCCCCACCCGCCATGCGGCCGGGTGTGTTGGTGGCGATCACGAGCCACTCGGCGTCGTCGCACTCCAGGCACGCCGACCGCTGCTCCGCTGCCTCCATGTCGGCGAACTTGCGGTTGAGCTTCTCGTTGTGCAGCTCGAGGTCGGCCTCGACGATGTAGATCGACGTAATCAGGTTGCCACGGTGCATCGCATCCCCATACACGGCCCACGCCGGGATGCCCGGCTGGACGAGGTGAGTCGGAAGGGTCACCCGTCCCGACACCTGGCCCAGATAGCCGTCACCCGCGATCACCACCGGATTGCGGTAGCGGAATGCCAGCGCGAACGCTTCCATCGTGAGGTCGAGCATTTCCTGGGGCGTCGACGGTGCCAGCACGATCGCATGGGTGTTGCCATGCCCGAGACCGCGGCACATGAGGCTGATATCGGCCTGTTCCGGGCCGATGTTGCCAAGGCCCGGTCCCCCCCGCATCACGTTCACGAAGACGCCCGGCACCTCGGCACCGACCATGTAGCTGATGCCCTCGAGCATCAGGGAGAATCCGGGTGAGGACGTGAACGTCATGCAGCGGAGGCCCGCGCCGCCACAGCCGTACATCATGTTCACGGTCGCCACCTCACTCACCGCTTGCACGAACACGCCGTGCATCTCCGGGAGCACCTTGGCCATCAGCTCCGCGCCCTCGGTGGACGGTGTGATCGGGTAGCCGAAGAAGTGCCGGCATCCGGCCAGCATGGCCCCCACCGCCGCGGCATAGTTGCCCTTGAGTACCATGGGTTCCACCGCCGGCAACGGCACCGGGCGATCCGGAATGTCCTCAGCCTGCGGCGCGCCGTGGGTTCGCGCGCCGAAGGTCGTGTAGGGATCGCTCACCACCATGTCCACGCCTTCGAAGTCGGCCGTGCGGGGCATGAGCCCGTACGGCTCGGGACAGGCGTCGAAACAGAGGCCGCACCCGTTGCACACGTCCTCGTGCACCACGATGGGCGTCAGGCCGCTCTGCGGATCGATCTCCGTCGCGAACTCGATGCAGTGCTTTGGGCATGCGTCGATGCAGCGCCCGCACGCCTTGCAGAGCTGCGGAAAGAGGAACGGCTTGGGCCGAACCTTGGTCTGGGCAGTCGCCATGGTCGTTCCCTTCAGATCAGGTTGCCGCACCCGTCAGTACAGGTGCCTGCGCGCGGGTGTTCACCCCCGCGGTCCGTCGGACGAGCCGGTCGAGGATCCGCAACGCGCGGTCCATCGTCCGGAACGTCGGAATGCCGGCGCGGTCGAGGAACGCCGCGAGCGGGTCGTACGCCGCCCCGGCATCCACCACCACCACGAACGGTTTGTCCTGGGTCATGCGGAGTCGGACCAGCCGCGCCGCGATGGCACCACTCCCGTCGAACTGTTCCCGGTGGTCGGCGCCGGCCGGGAGTGTCTGCAAGGCCCCGGTCAGTGGCACGAGTCCCACGACACCGATGTCCACCGCATCGTCCGCCAGCAGGAGTCCCACGGCGTCCGCAAGTGCGGCATCGTCCATCATAGGTGTCACATCGAGCGGATGCCGCACATCCACCACGCCGTCGAGGCGCTGGCGCGCCAGCAACTCGCGCAGGCCCGCATTCGTGGCCGCGCCCAACGCTGGATACGCGAGCGCGCCGACGCTGTCGCCGAACGCGACACATTCGAACCCCGCGTTGCTCACCGCGCCGACCCGCGGCCCGCGCGGCCGTCGGTCGGCCAGCATCGTCGCCACCCGCAGCAGGTCGTCGAACTCGTCCAGCGTTTCGGCCACCAGCACCCCAGCCGCCGTCGCCAGTTCGCGGGTCACGACGTAGTCGCCGGCAATGGCGGCCGTATGCGACCGACCGGCCTCACACCCGGCAGCCGTGCGTGCGGCGCGGTACAGGATGACCGTCCGGCCGGCATCGACGATGGCTCGTGCGGCGCGCAACCACCGCACGCCATCCCCGGGTCGGAATCCCTCGACGTAGCACGCGTAGACGGCGACGTCAGTGTCGTCGGCGAGATAGGTGAGGTAGTCGCCGAGGGTCAGATCCGCCTGGTTGCCGACGGACACCAGATACCGCGGCGCCGCCGCGAGCTTGCTCCACCGGGCCACCGCGAACGCGCCACTCTGCGCCAGCAGGGCCACGGGAGCCGTTGCGTTCGATGGCGTGCCCAGTTTGTACGGCGGGATGAACGTCGTGTCGTATCCGCCCGGTACCGACCGGATGCCCAGACAGTTGCCGCCGTTCACGATGGGGCCGCCCCAGGTCGTCGCACGCCCGGCCGCGATTGCGGCGCGCACGCGGTCTTCGAGCGTACCCGACCCCTCCCGCTCGCCGAGCCCGCCGGGAATGACGATGACGCTCTCCGCCCGGTGGCTGCGGACGATCTCCTCGACCAGCTCCGGGATCCTGGGCGCGGCCACCGCCAGCACGCAGAGATCCACGGGCTCACCCAGGGCGGCCAGGCTGGGGACGCACCGGACGCCGTCCACATGCTCCGTACCGGGCTTGATCACGACCACGCGGTCCGCGGGAAACCCCGCGTGGAGAACGTTGCGCAGAATCAGGCGGCCGGCGTTCACGCCCTCGGACACCCCCACGATGGCCATGGATTCTGGTTGGAAGAGCCGCCCGAGCTTGGCGAGGGGGCGTGGCAGCATCGGCGGGGGAACGTCGACCCGCAGCCGCACCAGCACATCGAGCGCTGTCGGGCCATCCGCGGCGAGCACCAGGGGGTTCACTTCGAGTTCCGCGACGTGCGCTCCTGCCGGCGTTTCGGCAAACGCCAACAACCGCTGCACGAGATCCACCAGCGTCGCGACGGGCACCATCCGGCGAGCCCCGCGGGCCGCCCCGCAGGAGATCCGGGTGACGGGGAGCGCCAGAAGGCGGTCGGCGATGGCGTCGGTGCCCGTGTCGGTCGTGAACAGGGCGACGTCCTGTCCCGGCCGCAGGCTCTGGGCCAGCAGCTCCGCCCGCACACCGCCGCTCCCGACCGTAACAACGGGGCCGAAGTCGTCGGTCTGCCGGAGCCCGAGCAACAGCTCGCTCCCGAACCCCGTGTCATGGGCGACATACGTGCTGAGCAGAAACCCGTCGACGGGCAGCCCGGCCACGCGGGCCGCCATGGCTTCGGCGGTCTGACGCACGATCCGTGGCTCGTTCTCGACCACAGCCACCCCGCCCACGTCCGTCTTGTGGGTGACCGCCTCTGATACGAGTTTCACCACCAGCCGGGCGCCAAACGCCGTGAGATCGGTGTGGGCCAAGGCGGGCGCATCGGGAACGTGGATCCACTCCGGCGTGGTCACGCCGAGCGATGCCAGCAGCTCGTAGCCTTCGGGCTCGAGCAGCGTGGTTCGCTCAACGGACAGGGCGCGCTCGATCAGGCGTGCGGCGCCCTGGCTGGCTGGGTCAGGTCCCGGCACGGTCCTCTCATCGGACTGGGTCCGAGGTCGTCCAACCGCGTGTCGGACTCCTCGTCCGAAAACTGTCCGGGGTGCGGTGAGCCGCGCCTAAAGGGCTCATTAAAGGGCGCTTAACCCAAGTGCCGTATATATTTCGCCTTCTTCAACCTCCTCAGTGAGCATCGATCGCGGCATGGACGAGACTCAGCCCCAGGAACGCGACCAGATCCGGGAAAAACTCGAGGCTGCCCTTACCGGCGTATACGCCGTGCAGAGCGCCCTGGGGGAAGGCGGCATGGCGTTCGTCTACCTGGCGAACGACGTCAAGCACGACCGCCAGGTGGCCATCAAGGTGCTGAAGCCGGAACTCGCGGCGTCCCTGGGCGCCGAGCGGTTCCTGCGCGAGATCCAGATCACCGCGAAGCTGCAGCACCCCAACATCCTCCCGCTGTACGACTCGGGGGAAGCGGACGGCCTGCTGTACTACGTCATGCCGTTCGTGGTAGGCGAGTCGCTGAGCGATCTGATCGCGCGCGAACGCCAGCTCTCGATCCATGATGCCGTCCAGATCACCCGTGAGGTGGCCGAGGCGCTGGCGAACGCGCACAGCTTCGGGTTGATCCACCGCGACATCAAGCCGGACAACGTGATGATGTCAAACGGTCACGCCATCGTGGCCGATTTCGGGATCGCGCGCGCCATGTCCGAGGCGGGAGCGGACAAGCTCACACAGACCGGCATGGCGGTGGGGACGCCGGCGTACATGAGCCCCGAGCAGGCGGCCGGCGACAGCGGCGTGGACGCCCGGGCCGACATCTACAGTCTCGGCTGCGTGTTCTACGAGATGCTCGTGGGCGAGATCCCGTTTACCGGCCCCAACGCCATGGCCATCATGGCGCGCCACTCGATGGACAACATCACCGCGCCGTCCATCATGCGGCAGACCATTCCGCCCGAAGTGGAAGACGTCATCTACAAGGCGATGGAGAAGCTGCCGGCGGACCGGTACCGCACCGCCCACGAGATGGTGGAGGATTTGAAGGCCATTGAGCAAGGTCGGGTCTCCGCGTCCGCCTCCCGGGCGTCCCAAATGGGGATGCGGCAATCGCAGATGGGGGTGCGCCGTTCGCCGATGGAGATGCGCATGTCCCGCATGGGCATGCGCGCGTCGCAGATGGGCATGGATGCGGTGGATTTCGACGCGGTTCCCCAGCCGCGGCGCTGGCCCCTGTATGCCGGCATCGGCGGCGCCACAGTTGCCGCGTTGGCAGTAGCCGGGTGGCTCGCCTTCGGGCGGGGGGGGGCGCCGGCGCTGGCGGAGGGCGGTCTCGATCCGCGCGATGTGGCGGTGCTCTATTTCGACGACAACTCGAACGACGGCTCCTTGGGATACGTGGCGGACGGCATCACGGACGGACTGATCGACCAGTTGGGCAGCGTGCAGGGACTGACGGTCGTGTCGCGCAATGGCGTGGCGCCCTGGCGGGGCTCGGCGGTTCCGTACGACTCCATCGGCCGCGCGCTGCAGGTAGGCTCGATCGTGGTGGGCGGTGTCGGCGCGTCTGGAGGCAACGTCAACGTCAGCGTCCGGCTGGTGGACGGCAACAGCGGCGCCGATCTCGGCAGCCGGGCCAGCTTCCAGATGCCGGCCGGCAACCTGTTGGCGGCCCGGGACTCCGCCATTGGGGTGGTGGCGGAGCTGCTGCGCGAACGGATCGGCGGGCAGGTCCGCACCCGCGAGACGCAGGCGGGGACGCGGAGCGTGCCGGCCTGGACGCTGGTCCAGCGCGGGACGCGGGTACGAGCGGACGCCGAGGGGGAACCCGACGCGGCGGCGGCGATGGCGCGGCTGGCGGAGGCCGATTCCCTGCTCCAACTCGCCGCCGAGGCCGATCGTGACTGGCCCGAGCCCCTGATCCAGCGAGGCTGGGTGGCCCTCGAGCGCGCGCAGCGCGGGCGCGGCCGCGCGGCTGCACCGGCGTTCGACTCGGCGATTGGCTTCGCGGATGCGGTGCTCCAGATCGATCCGCGGAATGCGAAGGCCCTCGAGTTGCGCGGCACCACGCGGTTCCGCTACTACGAGGCCAAGATCACCGACAACCAGACCGCCTGGCAGCGCCTGCTCGACGGTGCCAAGGAGGACCTCGAGGCAGTGGTGGGCGCAAACCCGAACATCGCCAGCGCGCAGCTCACGCTCAGCGTGCTGTACTACTACTTCGACGACGTCCGCAGCGCCCTGCTGGCGGCACAACGCGCGTACGAGGCGGACGCGTATCTGGAGCGGGCCGAGGAGGTCATCGACCGGATCTTCTTCGGCTCGCTCGACCTCGAGGATTTTGGGACGGCCGAGCGGTGGTGCCTGCGCGGCGCAGCGCGTTTTCCGCGCGACCCACGATTCGTAATCTGCCAACTCTTCCTGCAGGTGACCCCGGAGTTCACGGCAGACGTGGCCCGCGACTGGCAGCTCGTCGCCCGACTCGACACGCTGGAGGCCTCGGCGTTCGCACGGGCGCAGGCGCGGGTACTGATGGGTGGCGTGCTGGCCCGTGAAGGTCTCCTCGACAGCGCGCAATCCGTCTGGCTGCGAGGCCGGGAACAGGCCACCGCCCAGGTGGATCCCGGTCAGATCCTTCCCGCCCTCGAGGCCTACACGCGGACGCTCGCCGGCGACATGGACGAGGCGATTGACCTGCTGAAGCGGGCCGTCCTCGCCAACCCCGATCACGACTTCGCCAACACGGCCGGCCGTTACTGGTGGTGGCGGGACCTGCGCCAGCACCCCCGCTGGCGGGAGATTGCGGGCAGGCAGTAGCAGCCCCGGGGCTTGCCCCATACAAAGGGCAGCATACGTTCCTTGCACGGCGGTAACACCCAGCGAGCCTTCGCCTTCAACACCAGGGTCATCGCGTGTTGTGCAGGCGCAGCAGCGGTCTAGCGACCGCACTGACTCGGCTCCCCTCACCGCCACAACACGGATGTCACTGAAGTCCGAAGGGCCGTTGCCGACTGCGGCTTACTTGTTTGTTGGCAAGGGCTTAGGTGATCTCGCACCACGGTGCGGCCGCTCGGTCGCGCTGGGTGCGCGCTTTGCAGAGAGAGTGTGTCGAATATCACCAAACGCCGCTGCCACGACGGCCAGCGAGCGCCGACACCCCACTTGGGGGAGGTTGCATTGAGACGGTTTGGATTCGTACTACCGGTGGCGGCCCTGGTTCTGGCAGCGTGTCAGGACACTCAGCAGCCACCCGCCAGCTTCCAGTTGGCGGATGGGCGCAATTGGGAGCCGGCGGCCAATTGGAACAAGCACTTCTTCTTCCTAACGCCAATCGCGCCGACGCCGACGACGTTCAACGGGCCGTTCGATCCGGCTGCCGGACCGCATCTCAGGGCATGGATCACGGGGCCCTGGCCGGTGACGGTGGATCCGACCAGCGGCAAGCCCGATGCGCTCACCGCCAACTGCTCGTACAGCCAGTTCTACACGCTGCCGGCCCCAGCGGGCAGCGGGGAGGCCTACGCCACCAGCTGGCATCCTTCCAAGGACTCCGGCGTCGAGCCAACGCCGGACAACAGCCTGGCGTACCGGATCTGCGTCTCGTACCAGGCCGCAAGCATCGAGATCGTGCTCGGGTGGCGGGACGTATTGCCGGACGACGGCGGCTCGAACCAGCCCCGGAACACGGAGCAGGACCCGATCTACCAGTTCGGTTCGAACGGCAACTTGCCGATCAAGTTCCGCGTCGAAGAGGGCATTCTCGACGACGAGTTCTGCCAGTTCGACGTGCTGACGGGTGGCGAG
>JAOUDR010000514.1 GCA_029859185.1 Gemmatimonadota bacterium | reverse complement strand
CTGTACCGCACGGCCGACCAGCTGAGTCATCTGGTCATTCGCGAGGCCTCGCTCGCGATCCAGAACGTGATCACGATGAGGGCCGATTTCCGATACGACCAGAGCGCGTCCGGCTTCGAGATGCTGATGGGCGCGCAGGGCCAGCTGTTCGACACGTACGGGGTGATGCTCGTCGGGGCGATCGCGCAGGAACAGCAACTCACCCGCGTGGGGATCTTCCTCGCGGCACAGGGGCTCACGATTCCGGTCCCCGGCGTGCCGATCATCACCATCACCGGACTCGGCGGCGGGTTCTTCCTGAATCCCAAGACCGAGTACCTCGACCTCGTGCGCCAGTACGCCGGCGTGTCCCAGACGGCCGGTCGCAAGATCACGGCGCCGGCGGGTGACTTCGCGGTGATGCTCTACGGGGCCGTGAGCATCGTCCGGCCCGAGCTGATCGAGGGCCGGATCCTGCTCACCATCATGAACACCGCGATCCAAATCGACGGTGCCATGGAGGTGCTGAATCAGGGCAACCGGTTCGCGGGCGACGCGCACCTCGTAATCGGGCTGCAGCAGGCCTATGCCGAGGGCAACATCAACCTTCAGGTGAACTACAACGGTGTCATCGAGGGTGGGGGGACGCTCGACTTCTTCGTCTACAGCACCGACAACTGGGGAGTCTACGGCACCACGAACGTGACGATCGTGGCGTTCCTGCAGGGCAGCTCGACGCTGTTCGTGGGACCTCCCGGGTTCGTGGTCAAGGCCAGCATCAAGGCTGGCTACAACATCTGGGTCGTGGCCATCGAAGGCTTCTTCGAGGGGACGGTCTGGTACAAGGCGGCCGCGAGCGAGTGGGGCGCGTTCGTGAAGATCGGGGTGGAGGCGTCGGTGCTGGGTGGTGTGGCAAGCGCCAAAGGCACGCTGATGGGCGCGCTGATCCTGAGGCAGAACCCGCTCATCTTCGCCGCCGCCGCGCTCGAGGTGCAGGCGGTGGGGATCGGCTGGACCGGCATCGTCTGGGTGAAGTTCGAGAACGGGCAGCCGGCGGCGGGCTTCGGGAGCGATCCGGCCATGGATGCCGCGATCGCCTACGCGAGCAACATCGCGGACGAAATGATGGCGGCGAAGGACCAGGCAGAGTCTGCCATCGAGGACGCGCGGTCGGTGGTCCCCGCCGCCGTCGCGCTGACCGATGCGGAGCTGGCCCGTGCGTACGGCACGATTCAGGGATGGTCGCCCACCGCGTGGGGTTACGCGTGGTTCATCATCGCCGGCAGCGAGTATGTCGCCGCCCCGCAACCGGGCGAAGGCACCTATCAGGGGTCGTACAACGACGTGTTGAAGCGGGTCGGGATGCCCGGCGACAGCACGCTCGTGGCGCAGTACACCGACATCGTCGACAACGCGTTCGGCGCGATCGAACGCGAACGCCCGGCGGTCGAGAGCCGGATCGCGTCGCTCCAGTTGGGGCTCCAGGAGCTCGCGCCCGCCGCGAGCCCGGTGATTCCGGGCAGTCCCCTGCGGGACACGTCGTTCGCACCACCGGTGGCCACCGAGCGCGTGAACGCGGAGGGTCTCACCGAAAAGGTGCTCACCAGCGGGCCGGGGTTTGACGTCGATGTTGGTGCCGCCCAGGCCGCGCGCACCGCGTTGGGGCAGGTGCAGTCGCAGGCGGCGGCCCTGGACCAGCAGGTGCGCGAGCGGATCGCGGCGCTCGAGTCCGGCCTCGCCACGGTGCGGACGGCGACCACGGCCTCGGGAAGCGGGTCGCTCGTGGCCTTCGCCAAGTACTACGCGGACGTGGGCATGGCCGCGGAACGCCAGTTTGCCGCGCAGGCCGATCTGCTGCTCCAGCGGCAGGACTGGGCACGGCTCCGGCTGGGCGACCTCGCCGCCCGCGATACGACCGCCACGCGCTGGATCCAGAACAAGACCAACGCCCTCCGCACGACGGGGACTTCACAGGCGTTCAACACGCTGCGCACGCTCACGTCCCGGCGCGTCGAGGCGCTCGCGACGTTCAGCGGGAATGCGCAGCTCCAGGCGCAGTTCGCAATCGACTCCACGAATGTGATGGCGAGCTCGGACATGAACCTGCGGTGGAACTACTTCACCCAGCAGGCCAACACCGCGGGACGCCAGTTCTGGTACGAGATGGCGCGGGCGGGCATGGAGGCCATGAGCGCGTCCGTGGACCAGGAGTTCCCGCAGCTCGGGACGACGGCGGACGCGCGCCTCGCCACCATCCGGACGGCCCACACCGAGCTGTCGCAGAGCCTCGCGGGGATGTACGAAGCGCAGGCGGCCGCCACGGGCGCGCTGTACGACCTGTACGACCGCTACCTCTTCTGGCGGACGGGCGAGAGCGGCACGCCGACCACCGCCGCCTCACTGTCGCTGCGGACTGCCACGTCCCGCGGCACGAGTGCGCCGCCGACGGCCGCGGACCTCATGGACGTCGCCGTGCTGCGCAGCCGCAAGCAAACGCTCGCGCAGGATCTCACCGTGCCGCGCCTCAACGGCGTGTCGGTGACGGCCACCAGCACGAGCCGTTACGCCGCACAGCTCCAGTTCAGCTGGTCCGCCTGGCACCCGAGCGGGACCTACGAGTTCCAGTTCCGTGACGTGGACGGTCTCGACCAGCCGCTGGGCGCGGGGTTCCTCTCCAACGGCCCGAGCGGGGCGCTCAGCAGCTATCGGTTCACGTCGAACCGCAGCGCGGCGAACAGCCAAACCCGCACCTTCCAGGCGGGGGTGCGGGGCGGCGCCGGGTTCACCGGCTACGGACGCGCCAACTACACGGTGTCGTTCCTCGCAGGCCCGACCGCGCCGGTCAGCGTGAGCGGCACGGGTCTGCTCACGGACGCCACGCCGCCGAGCGCGCCGGTCGTGACGTTTCCGGGACACGCGCCGCGGATGAACACGTCGTTCCAGGCCGAGATTTGGACGAGCGATCCCAACGAGATCGCGGT
>JAOUDR010000513.1 GCA_029859185.1 Gemmatimonadota bacterium | reverse complement strand
GGATACTGGTGGCGCTGCCGCGGACGCCGCGCAGCCGGCGGCGGCCTTCTGGCGCAAGGACCCCAGCCCGTTCATACAGCACCCCACGAACCTGGAGACACGACTCGAGACGTTGCACGGGCTGATTACGCCGAACGAGCTGTTTTTCGTGCGCAATCACAGCCCGACGCCGACGATCGACATCGCCACCTACCGGTTGCGTGTGGCCGGGGATGCCGTCGCACGCCCACTGGCGCTGACGTACGACGAGCTCGTGGCACTGCCCAGTCGCTCCGTGATCGCGTACGTGGAGTGTGCCGGGAACTGGCGCGGGTTCTTCGGGAGTGTGTTGGGGAAGGTCGCGAGCGGGGTACAGTGGGGAACCGGCGGGATCGGGTGTGCCGAGTGGACCGGCGTGCCGCTCCGCGCCGTGCTCGAGTTGGCGGGCGTGCGGCCGGACGCCGTGGATGTCAATCTCGTCGGATTGGACGAGGGTGCGTTCAGTCGGCCGATGCCACTCGCCAAGGCCTTGGATCCAGACACGCTGCTCGTCTACGCGATGAACGGCGCACCGCTCCCGCCCGATCACGGATTCCCAATTCGTGCCGTGCTGCCGGGATGGGTGGGCGGCAGCAGCGTCAAGTGGATTGGCGAGATTCAGGTGTCCGCGCAGCACACCTGGGTGAAGAACAACACGACCTCCTACGTGCTCATCGGGCCGGAATGGCCCGCCGACCAGTATGCGCCCGCCGAGGGTGCCCCGATCACGACGCAGACCATCAAGAGCGCCCTTGCTCTCCCGTGGCCGGCCACGCTCCCGCGTGGGCGACAGATCTTACAGGGGTACGCCCACTCGCCGCACGGCCGGATCACCCACGTGGAGTGGCGCGTGGCGGAGGCAGATCCGTGGCAGCGTGCCCGAGTGCTGGAACCCACCCTGCCGCACGCGTGGGCGCAATTCGAGTTTGCGTGGGAGCCGCGCCCCGGGTCGCACGTGGTCACGGTACGGGCGACCGATGAGCGTGGGAACACGCAACCGGACACGGTCCCGTTCAACGAGAAGGGCTATCTGTTGAACATCCCCCTCCCGCATCCCATCGAGGTGACCTGAGTTGGGGGGGCACTCGGATCTGCGGCGTCGGCGCCCTGCTATCGTCGTGGCGCTCCTCGTGCTCGGCGTCGGCGGGTGCGGCGGCGGACGCGCGGGGTCGTTTGCCGCCCAAGCCACGAGCGGGGAGAGCCACTATCGGGAATCCTGTGCCGGTTGCCACCAGGCGACCGGGGGCATCGGCCCCGTGCTGTCGCGTCGCGTGCTGGCATCGTACGGTAGCGCCGCGGGGCTCTTCACCTACCTACGGACGACGATGCCGTACGGGGCGCCCCGGACCCTCGAGGAGGATGCGTATTGGGCCATCGTGGCGTTTCTCGTCGATTCGCTGGGGGGGGGCGTTCCCCCCCGCGCGCTCGATGCCGGTAACGCGGCTCAAGTGCTCCTAACGCTGGATGGCAGCTGACCCAAACGGGCAGTGCACGCGATGGATCTCACCAGTCGCCGCTCGCTGCGCGGTCGACCGATCTAGCCATTCCGCTCTGCACTCCCTATCGTAAAGGCTGCAAGTTCATCCCCCGCGAGGGAATCTCCGGCGGACTCCGGGAGACACGGCATGGCAGAAGGAGGCAAGCGGCGAACGCGGTTGCAGAAGGCCTGGGGGAACCTGGTCATCCGGACCGCCGTGTACTACGCGGTGCTGCTCGGCGGTGGGCTGGCGCTCTGGCGGTGGTTCCCGACGCGCATGGGCCGCCTCACCGGAGGCCTGAGCGGCGATCTCCCACCGACCGGCGGACTGTCCGGCCGCGAGGCCCTGCAGGACGCCATCACCCAGCCGATGTTCGGGGCGCAGTGGTCCGCCGACGCGACGTCGGCGACGGTCGCCATGATCGTCGCCGCCCTGTTCGCGCTTCCCGTGGCCTGGATCTACATCCTCACCCGACAGAAGAAGGGGTTCCGGCAGTCCCTGGTGCACTCGCTCATCATGCTGGCCGTGGTCGTGGCGGGCGTGGTGGTGCTGGTGAAGAACAGCCTGGCCCTCGCCTTCAGCCTGGCGGGCATCGTGGCCGCCGTGCGGTTCCGCAATACGCTCGAGGACAGCAAAGACGCGGTCTACATCTTCGTGGCCACCGGGATCGGCCTGGCGGCCGGCGTGGACCTGCCCGTGGCCATCGTCCTCTCGATCATCTTCAACGTGGTGGTCGTCGCCCTGTGGTACACGGACCTGGGCCGCAGCTCTGCAGTGTTCGAGGGCGCGATTGCGCAGCGGCGCCTGGAGCAAGTGCGGGCCCACGCCGATCGTCCGAGCAGCTTCGTGCAGCAGCTCGACGAGGAGCTGCTCAAGGCCATGTCCGGGGAGCAGCTCGATGCCCTGGCGGAGCGTGCCGCGCGCCGGCGCAAGCGCAACGCCCCAAAGGGGGCCGAGCCGACGGTGTTCGAGTCGGTACTGCGCGTCCGGGTGGCTGACGTGGACGTGGGGATGCAGGCGGTGGAGTCGCAGCTCGGTCAGGACGTCAAGCGCTGGCAGTTCGGCGGCGTGGTGCACGAAAGCGACGGCACCCACATCCTCGAGTACGCTATCCAGCTCAAGAAGAGCACCACGCCCGCGGCGTTCATCGCAGCCCTGCAGGTCCGTGGCGCGACGGTGATCATGGACGCGGAGATCCAATGACAGCGAGTCACCCTGTGACGGTGGAGGCGTTGCGACGGGCAGCCGTCGCAGCAGCCCTCGCGCTGAGCATCGGCAGCGGCGTTGCGCGCGGGCAGTCGGTCGACTCACTGACCTCACCAGCGGAGTCGACCCAGACCGCCATCCTCTTCGACTCGGATGCGCCGCTCCGGTTACGGTTCGAGGGAGACCTGCGGACGCTGATCGACGACCGCGACTCGGTGGAGTCCACGGAACACGCATTCGACTTCACCTACCAGGTGGG
>JAOUDR010000510.1 GCA_029859185.1 Gemmatimonadota bacterium | reverse complement strand
CCCTGCTCCGGGCCGGGCACCGCCCCGCGCACGTAGAGCAGGTTCCGCTCCGCATCCACTTTCACGACGTGCAGTCCCGTCTCGGTGTGCCGCACGTTCCCGTACTGGCCGGGCAGCTTCTTCCCCTTGAGCACCCGCGACGGATCCGTGCCGGGCCCGATGCTGCCCGGCTTCCGGTAGCGCGTATTCCCGTGCGACGCCGGCCCGCCCGCAAACCCGTGCCGCTTGACGACCCCCTGGAACCCCCGCCCCTTCGTGGTCCCGGTCACCTTCACCCGGTCCCCTTCCGCGAAGATGTCGGCCGTCACCGTGGCTCCGGCCGCCGGCACGTCGCCAGCAACCCGGAGTTCGCGCAGCACCGCCGGCGTCACTTCTGCAAGACCCGCAGCCCGCGCGTGGCCGATCTCCGGCTTCGTGGCGTGCTTGTCCTTCCGGGCACCGAACCCCAGCTGCACCTGATGCACGCCAGGTCCCGCTTCCCGGACCTGGACCACCGGACACGGGCCCGCTTCGAGCACCGTCACCGGCAGCACGTGCCCATCCTCCCGGAACAACCGGGTCATCCCGAGCTTCCGCCCAATGATCCCGTTCATCGTCAGCCGACCTTGATCTCGACGTCCACGCCGGCCGGCAGATCCAGCTTCGTCAGGGCATCGACGGTCTGCGGGCGGGAGTCCCGAATCTCGATGAGCCGCTTGTGGGTCTTCAGCTCGAACTGCTCGCGGCTCTTCTTGTCGATGTGGGGGCTCCGGAGCACGGTCCATCGCTCGGTCTTCGTCGGCAACGGGATCGGGCCCGACACCGCCGCCCCGGTCTTCTCGACCGTGCGCACGATGTCCGCCGCGGCCTGATCAAGGACCGCGTAGTCGAACGCCTTCAAGCGAATGCGAATCTGCTGACCAGCCATGTTCTGCCTCGCATGTCACGGGATGACGGGATGACGGGATCGGAGCATCCCGTGATCCCGTGATCCCGTCGTTATTCGATCACCTTCGTGACCACACCCGCGCCGACCGTTCGGCCACCCTCACGGATGGCGAAGCGCAACTGCTCTTCCATCGCGATGGGCGTGATGAGCGCGATCTTCATGTTCGTGTTGTCGCCCGGCATCACCATCTCGACGCCCTCGGGCAGCTCGACGTCCCCGGTCACGTCCGTCGTCCGGAAGTAGAACTGGGGCCGATAGCCCTTGAAGAACGGCGTGTGACGGCCGCCCTCGTCCTTCGTCAAGACGTAGACTTCCGCCTCGAACTTCGTGTGCGGTGTCACCGAGCCGGGCTTGGCAAGCACCATCCCACGCTCGATCTCGTTCTTGTCCACGCCGCGCAGCAGCAGGCCGACGTTGTCCCCCGCCTGGCCGTCATCGAGCAGCTTGCGGAACATCTCGACGCCCGTGACGACCGTCTTCTTGGTCGCGCCGAACCCGACGAGCGACACTTCTTCGCTGACCTTGATGCGCCCACGCTCGATCCGCCCCGTCGCCACCGTGCCGCGGCCGGTGATCGAGAAGACGTCCTCGACCGGCATCAGGAACGGCTTGTCCGTCTCGCGGACCGGCTCCGGGATGTACTCGTCGAGGGCCGTCAGGAGTTCCTCGATCTTCGCCACCCACGTGGCGTCCCCCTCGATCGCCTTGATCGCGGATCCGCGGATCACCGGCACGTCGTCACCGGGGAAGTTGTACTTCCCGAGCAGGTCGCGGACTTCCATCTCGACCAGATCGAGCAACTCCTCGTCCTCCACCAGATCACACTTGTTCAGGAACACCACGATGTTGGGCACGTTCACCTGGCGCGCGAGCAGGATGTGCTCCCGCGTCTGCGGCATCGGCCCGTCTACCGCGCTCACCACGAGCACCGCCCCGTCCATCTGCGCGGCGCCCGTGATCATGTTCTTCACGTAGTCCGCGTGTCCCGGGCAGTCCACGTGCGCGTAGTGCCGGTTCTCCGTCGAGTACTCGACGTGACTGGTCGCGATCGTGAGGATCTTGGTCGCATCGCGGCGACCCTGCGACTCGGACGCCTTCGCGACCTGGTCGTAGCTGATGTAGGTCGCCAACCCCTTGTCGGCCGCCACCTTGGTCATCGCCGCCGTCAGGGTGGTCTTCCCGTGGTCGACGTGCCCGATTGTCCCCACGTTCACGTGGGGCTTCGTCCGCTCGAACTTTGCCTTAGCCATTGGTCTCTCGCCTCATCCTTTGAGCTTGCTGATGATCTCTTCGGCCTTCGCCTTCGGCACCTCGGCGTAATGCGCGAACTGCATCGTGTAGATGGCCCGGCCCTGTGTCATCGATCGGAGCGTCGTGGAGTACCCGAACATCTCCCCGAGGGGGACGCTGGCCGCGATCACCTGCGCGTCCGTCCGCTGGGTCATGCCCCCGATCTTGCCTCGACGGCTGCTGAGGTCCCCAATCACGTCGCCCATGTACTCGGCGGGAGTGATGACCTCGACGTCCATGATCGGCTCGAGCAGCACCGGCCGGCTGCGGCGCGCGGCTTCCTTGAAGGCCATCGAGCCCGCGATCTTGAACGCCATCTCGCTCGAGTCCACGTCGTGGAAGCTGCCGTCCACCAGCTCCACCTTGACGTCCACGACCGGATACCCGGCCAGCACGCCATTCTCGAGCGCTTCCTTGATCCCCTGCTGGGCCGGCCCGATGAATTCCCGTGGGATCGAGCCCCCCACGATCTTGTCCTCGAAGACGAACCCGTGTCCGGGCTCCGTCGGCTCGAGGTGGATGACGACGTGGCCGTACTGCCCCCGCCCACCCGACTGCCGCACGAACTTGCCTTCGACCCACTCGGCGCGCTCCCGCACCGTCTCCCGGTAGGCCACCTGCGGCCGACCGACGTTTGCCTCGACCTTGAACTCGCGGCGCATCCGGTCCACCAGAATCTCCAGATGCAACTCGCCCATCCCGGAGATGATGGTCTGCCCCGTCTCGGCATCCGACCGCACATGGAA
>JAOUDR010000511.1 GCA_029859185.1 Gemmatimonadota bacterium | reverse complement strand
TCGACGAGGAGATCGATCAGTCTCGACACGGAGACCGGGGCGGGCGTGATCGATCTCCTCGTCGAGCTGAACGCCGAGGCGGAAACGACGATGGTGCTCGTGACCCATGATCCCGCCCTCGCAGGGCGCGCGCGGCGCGTGGTGCGGCTGCGGGCCGGCTCGATCGTCGCGGACGAGCAGACCGCGTGAACCTCCGGTTCGTGGCCGCGATGGTGCGGCGCGAGAGCCGGGGCGCCACCCGCCGGCTCGGTCTCCACACGCTCTCCGTGGCGGTGGGCGTCGGGGCGCTCGTCGCCATCAACTCGTTCCGCGCCAATCTCATCGACTCGGTCCGCACCCAGGCGCGCAGCATCCTGGGTGCCGACCTCGAGCTGCGTCGCAATCAGCCGTTTCCCGACAGCGTGCGCGCGGCGATCGACTCGGCGGTCGGCGCCGGCTCTCGGGCGTCGTACCGCACGAGCTTCGCCTCGATGGCGCTGGCACCGGCAACGGGGCAGGCGCGGCTGATCCAGGCCGTCGCCATCACACCGGGATTCCCATACTACGGCACCGTCGAAACCCAGCCGGCCGGTCTCTGGTCGTCGCTCGGCGACGACCGCCATGTGCTCGTCGATCCCGCGGTCCTGATCCAGCTCGGGGTGACCGTTGGCGATTCACTCCGGGTGGGCGACGTGACGTTCGCCATCCTCGGCGCCGTCACGGCCTATCCGGGCCGCGTGAGCCTCCAGTCGGCGATCGGCCCCCGCGTCTACTTCCCGATGGCATGGCTCGAGGCGACGAACCTCATCCGGCGCGGCAGCCGTGCGTTCTACACGGCGAGTCTCGCAATGCCGACCGCCGCCGATGTCCGCCGCTTCCTCTACTACAACGATGCGCTGCTCGACAGCGCGCGGGTCCGCAACGAGACGGTGGACGAGACGGAGGACGATCTCACCGAGGCGTTCGACACGCTCGCCCGCTTCCTCGGCCTGGTCGGGCTCGCCGCGCTGCTGTTGGGAGGGATCGGCGTCGCGAGCGCCGTCCACGCCTACGTCCGCTCGCGGCTCGATTCCGTGGCGGTGCTGCGCTGTCTCGGCGCGAGCAGTGGCACCGTGATGGCGATCTACCTGAGTCAGGCACTTCTCGTCGGCGTCACCGGTGCGGGACTCGGCACCGTGCTGGGTCTTGGAGTGCAGGCGTCCCTGCCGCGCGTGCTCCGCCAGTTCCTCCCGCTCGATGTCGTCGTACGCCCCCACCTGCCGGCCATCCTCGAGGGATTTGCCCTCGGGACCATCGCGGCACTGGTGTTCGCGCTCCTGCCGCTGCTGCCCGTGCGTGCCGTGCCGCCGCTCCGCGCCATCCGCCGCGATCTGGAGCCGGGCGGCGGCCGACGAGACCCGTGGCGCTTCGTCGTGGCGGCGGGCCTCGCCGCCCTCGCCGTCGGCCTGAGCCTCTGGCAGGCACCGGAGCCACGCATCGGGCTCGGGTTCGCCGCCGGGATCGGCGTCACCATTCTGGGGCTCTGGCTCGCCGCCCGTGCGCTCATCGCCGGCATGCGCCGGTTCTTCCCGCAGCGCGCACGGTATGCGGTGCGGCAGGGGGTCGCGAACCTGTTCCGGCCGCGCAACCAGACGCTCGCCGTCACGCTGGCGTTGGGGTTCGGCGTGTTCCTCATCTCATTGCTCTATGTGGTGCAGTACACGCTGCTCGACCAATTCCGTATCGACGCGCGAACGGATCGCCCCAACCTCGTCCTGTTCGACATCCAGACCGACCAGCGGGACGGTGTCCGTGACGTCCTGCAAGGGTACGGCTTCCCGATACTCCAGGAAACGCCCATCGTCCCCGCTCGCATCGCCGCGCTCAACGACAGCACGGTCGATCAGATCCTGGCCGCTCCCGGGGCGTACCAGCGCGAGCGCTGGGCACTGCGGAGAGAGTATCGGAATACGTATCGGGATACGGTGGTGGGGTCGGAGACGGTGACGGCGGGGGAGTGGTGGGGAACGGGGGGGCAGAGGGGCGGACGGGCGGAGGGGCAGCGCGGAAGGGCGGCAGAGACAGTGGATTCTTCCGCCGTTCCGCCGTTCCGCCGTTCCGCCGACTCGATCCCCCGCATTTCCGTCGAGGAAGACCTCGCGGCCGACCTTGCCGTCGGGCTGGGCGACCGAATCACCTGGAACGTGCAGGGCGTCCTCATGGAGACGCGGATCACGTCGCTCCGGCGCGTGGACTGGGCACGGTTCGAGCCGAACTTCTTCGTCGTGTTCGAACCCGGTGTCCTGGAAGATGCCCCGCAAATGGCGGTGATCCTGACGCGCAGCGCCGATGTCACGGCCCGGGCGCGTGTGCAACGGGACGTCGTGGAACGGTTCGCCAACGTCGCCGTGGTGGATCTCACGCTGTTCCAACAGACACTCGACGACGTGATCGGCAAGGTCACGCTCGCCATCCGCTTCATGGCGCTGTTCAGCGTGGCGAGCGGCATCCTCATCCTGGTGGGGGCACTCGCGACCTCGCGCCGCCAGCGTCTGCGCGAAGTGACGCTGTTGCGCACGCTCGGCGCGCGCAGTCCGGAGATCCGGACCGTGCTGCTGACGGAGTACGCCTCGCTCGGACTCCTGGCGGGGATCACCGGCACCCTGCTCTCCACCCTCGGCGGGTGGGCCGCGGCCGCGTTCGTCTTCGAGGTCCCGTTCCGCCTGCCCCTCGGCGCGCTCGCAATCTTCTGGGGGGGGAGCGCCCTACTCACGACCGTCATCGGGGCCGCCACGGGACGGGAGCTGTCCCGCCGACCACCGCTCGACGTGCTGCGCGCCCTGGCGGAATAGGCAGACGGCAAGACGGCAAGACGGCGAGCGGCGGGGAGGTGTCAGGTGGGAGATCCTACTTGCACCTCCAACCTGCCACCCGCTGGCCGTCTTGCCGTCTTGCCGTCTTGCCGTCTTGCCGTCTTGCCGTCTTGCCGTCTTGCCGTCTGGACTT
>JAOUDR010000512.1 GCA_029859185.1 Gemmatimonadota bacterium | reverse complement strand
GGAATCGGCGTAGTTCATCGCTCCGGTGTGCGGCGTGCGCTGGGAATACGGCGTCACCGAACGGATCAGACTGGCGACCGCCCCGTGTCGGGCGGCGGCCACCGCGCCGCGCCCCCGGTATTGCACCGTCTCGCCGTAGTTCGTGAACGGCACGTCGAACAGCACGATCTTGCCGCGGGCGTCCGCCGCTCGCGCTTCGAGGTCGTCGAACCCATTCACGACCAGCACCTCGGCCGTGATCCCGCCGTCCGGCGTCCCCACGCTGCCCCCGAGTCCCAGCATCGGCAGCGTCGTCGGTCGCGGGGCCAGCAACTCCGCGCTCTCCTCCCCGCGCACCCACACCGGGACCATTGCCGGCTCGCCCCGTACGTTCGCGAGTCCGTCGCGTTCCATCTCCGCGAGAATCCAGTCCAGCGCCCGCTCGAGGTTCTCCGTTCCACTGAAGCGGTTGCCGAACCGGTCGGTCAGCTCTGCCAGCCGGGCGTACGCACCGCTGTCGGCCAACGCCGCGGCGATGATCCGGTCCGCCGTCGCACGGTATGGCGCGGCCACGGTCTCCTGCGCGGCACTCGGCTGCGCGAGGAGCAGGATGCAGCCAGGCAGGATCCAACGAAGCATGGTCACCTCGATCGAACGGTGAGGGTGGCGGCGGGTGGCCGTCACTCGGTACGGATCGCGTCGATGGGCGGCAGCCGCGCCGCCCGAATGGCCGGATAGAGTCCGGACGCGAGACCCACGATGATAGCGGCCGCGGCGGCCACCACCATAGTCGGCAGCGTGAGGGCGGCGTGGATGTCCGCCTCCGTCTGGGCACGCATGAGCGCGGCGACGCCCATGGCCACCCCGATCCCGAGCAGCACACCCGCGGCGCTGCCCGCGCCGGTGATGGTCACGGCTTCCGCCAGGAACTGGACCAGGATGTCGCCCCGGCGGGCACCAGCGGCGCGCCGGATGCCGATCTCGCGGGTGCGCTCCGTGACGGAGGCCAGCAGCACGTTCATGATCCCGATGCCCCCCACCACCAGCGAGATGCCCGTGATGGCTCCCATCAGGAGCTTGAAGATGAGCATCCCCTGCCGTGCCTGGTCGACGAGCCGCTCGTTCGACTGTACGGCAACGCGGTCGTTCCAGTCCGGCCACCGCGCCCCAAGCCACGCCTCCACGCTCTCCCGGACCGCCGGCACCGCTTCGATCGTGCCGACGCGGATCGTCACGGCTGGTGGAGGCGGGGGCATCGGCGCGAGCGCGCGCGCGACGACGTCCAACGGCACCACGGCCGGCACCCGGGTCGCCGAGTCGGGCGCGGCAAGGAGGCCCACGATCCGGAAGCTCGCCGGGCCGAGCAACACGGAGTCGCCGACCGTGAGCCCCAACGCATCCGCCGTGGCGGCGGGGAACACCACCACCGGTTCACCCGCGGTGAGATCGGCCGCATCCAGGAGTCGGCCCGCGTGCACCGTGTACGGCAGATCGCGAGGCACCGCCCCTACGCCAGAAACGATCACCCCGCGGACCGTCGAGTCTCCGACAGCGCGCGCGGCTACGCCCCCCACGACCCCGAGGTAGACCGCGGCCGCGGAGCCAAGCGCGTCCTGGAGCGCAGTGGCGTCCACCGACGAGAACACGGGATAGTCGGCCATCCGGACCATGATCCCGTCCATCGATCGGCTCGTGCGCGGCGTCACCATGATCATGAGCAGGTCGGTGGACCGCTCGATCTGCTGCCGGGCAAACCGCTCCACCCCGTCGCCGACGGCAAGGACGGAGACGAGCGCGCCCACCCCAATCACGACCCCCAGGGTCGAGAGGGCGGTTCTGAGTGGGCTACCCCGCAGGGCACCCAGTCCAACCACGATGGAGCGACGCATGTCGGCGCAATGTAGCGGCGCACGGTACATTCCCCCAACGATGGGCCTCCTGCTGCTCTACGTCGGCATCGCGCTCGGCTTCTCCTTCTTGTGCTCGCTGATGGAGGCGTCGCTGCTCAGCGTGACGCCCTCCTACGTCGCCGCCATGGAGGGGAAGCACCTGAGCGTCGGGGCTCTGCTCCGCCGACTCAAGCAGGATATCGACCAGCCCCTCGCGGCGATCCTGACCCTCAACACCATCGCCAATACGATGGGGGCCACGGCGGCGGGAGCGCAGGCGGCAAAGGTGTTCGGCAACACCTACATCGCGCTGTTCTCGGCGCTGCTGACGCTCGCCATCCTCTTCCTCTCCGAGATCATCCCCAAGACCATCGGCGCCGTCTACTGGCGGCGCCTTGCCCCGTTTACCGCTCGGGTGCTGTGGGTCCTGATCCCGCTGCTGTGGCCGCTCGTGGCGCTGGCCCGGCGCCTCACCCGCCTCATGTCCCGCAAGCGCGTGTCGACCATGGTGCACCGCGAGGAGTTCACGGCGCTCGCCGAGCTCGCAACGCGCGAGGGGGTGTTTCGGGTCGAAGAAAGTCGCGTCTTGCGGAATCTGTTCCGGCTCGGGAGCGTGCGGGCCAAGCACATCATGACGCCACGCATCGTGTTGTTCATGCTTCCGGAGAGCGCCACCGTCCACGACGTCCTGCACGATCATCAGGAATTCCGGTTCTCGCGTATTCCAGTGTACGGAGAAGACCTCGACGACGTCACCGGGTACGTCCTCAAGGACGATGTCCTGCTCTGCGGCGCCCGCGACCAGCACACCCGCCGCATGGGCGAGCTGCGTCGGGAAATCGTCGTCGTCCCCGAGAGCCTGCCACTGCCCCAGCTTCTCGAGCGCTTTCTCGACAGCCGCGAGCACATCGCGCTGGTGGTGGACGAGTACGGCGGGACCGCCGGGGTGGCATCCATGGAGGATGTGATTGAGACCGTGCTGGGGATGGAGATCGTGGACGAAGCTGATAAGCACAAGGACATGCAGGAACTCGCCCGTGAGCAGTGGGTCAAGCGGGCCCGCCGGCTCGGCCTCGTGAGCGGCGAGTTTACGAGC
>JAOUDR010000509.1 GCA_029859185.1 Gemmatimonadota bacterium | reverse complement strand
ACCGGGCCTTGGCGTCTGCGCCACCTCCGGCGTCCTGCCGCGCAAGCGCATCGCGCTCGCCCGCGAGTGGTTCGCGGCCGCGCTCGAGAAGCTCGCCCCCTCCATCCGCGTCGGCCCGGTCCTGTTCGACCAGACACCGGAAGGGGTGCGCATGCCGAAGGTCTCGGCGCTCGGTCCCAAGCAGCGCTTCACGCACAAGCCCGATCCCTCCAGCTGGCGGGACGACGTGATCCTCGCCGCGACCCAGACCGCCTACCTGCCGGACCTTCCGTTTGGGGTCCGCGAAGGCTGGGTTCGCGTCACACCGCTGACTCCGGAGGAGGGAGGCAAGGAATGACGCTCGACTGGTTGTTTCGCCGCGAGAAGGACGAGGATCGCGTTGTCGCACGTGACCGGCGCCGGGATCTACTCGACCTCGTCAAGGACGTCAACGTCCGTGACGTGGCGGCCGTCGCCCCGCTGACCAACGCGCCGGCCTTCGTCCCCCTTGGACCGACCGCAGCGCTCTTCGGTGCGACGACGCGGCGCGCGACCGTTGGTGGACGCGTGCGCGCACTCGCGGTCAGCGCCGACGGAAAACGAATCTACGCGGGCACGCCGGGCGGCCTGTGGTATTCGGCGGACGCGGGTCGGCGCTGGCAGCCACTCGACGCAAAGGCCAGTTCGAGCGCGATCGGCGGTGGACTGCACGACGCGCGCGCGCTACCGGTGGGCGCCCTGCACGTGGAGTTCGGTGCGGCCGCGTCCGGGGCCGGTGATCAGGTCGTCGTCGGTACAGGGGATGTGGCGCTCGACGCGACGATCGGGCCCACCGGCGCTCGTGGTGTCGGCATCCGAACGGCGACGGGGCCGGTGACCGAGCTCGCGGCGGGCAACGACCCATGGACCCTCGAAGCGAAGAACCTCGCGGGATCGGTTGTCCTGGCCATCATCAAGGACCGCCAGGCAGCCGTGTGGGCGGCGACGACGGAGGGTCTGTTCCGACGGCCGGCGAACGCCAGCAACCGGGATGCGTGGGACGAGGTGCTGTCGGGTCTGTGTTGGGACGTCGCCGTCACGGTCGGGAGCGGAGCTGAGCCCCAGCGCCTATGGGTAGCATCCGAGGGCAGGCTCCGCTGGAGCACCGACGGCGGTAGCTTCCAGGAGATGGCGCTGCCGGATGACTTCCGTCCGGCGAACGCGGTTCGACCCGAGATCGGCCGGCTTCGTCTGTGTGCAGCGCCGGGTGGCGCGCCTCATGTGTGGGTCGTCGGTTCCGGGTCGCGCCTGTGGCGCGTGACCGCCGCCGGAGCCGAGCCGGTGGACGGCGCCCCGCCCGACCTGTCGGGATTCGGTGCGTTCGACGACGCCGATCGCGGTTTGACGGTGTCGTGCTCCCCGGCCGATGCCGACGACGTTGTCGTGGCCGGCGGGCTCGCGAGGATGTCGCTCCCAAATCCGCCCGCCGCCGTCTACCGCGGGAAGGTGGCCCGGCGTGACGGACGTTGGCAGTTGGTTGGTGGCGACGCGCTCGAAACGCGCGTGGCTCCGGTGATGGCCGGCGTCGGGATCGCAGCGCGCGTCCATGCCGTCGGGTGGGCGAACGCTGGCGCCGAGCTCTGGGTGGGCACCGACGGTGGTGTCTTCCGTTCCCGCGACGGATGGGGAAGCTTCGAATCCCGGAACGCCTTCGTTCCTTCGTTCGAGATCGAACACCTCGCGGACCATCCGCGCGCCGAGGCGCTGCTGCTCGGCAGCGGGCGGGCGGTGGGAGCGGTGCAGGCCGCCGGCCCGTCGGTCTGGACCACCGTCCTGCTCGGAGAGGGCGGCGGTGCGATCTTCGATCCCGCCGATGCGAGACACGTCGCCGTCCAGGTCGGCCCTGCCGTCTGGTATCGCTCCACCGATGGCTACGCCTTCTCCCCCATCACCTGGTTCATCCCGCCCGTTGGGGCGTCGGCGGCAGTTCAGCGCGCGTACTCCGAAGCAAACCGCGAGGAGGAACGGCAGAGCGGTTCGTCGAGCACTCCCGCCGCGACCATCGGACCTAACGGGGTGACGCAACTCGCCATCGGAACGCGGAGGGTCTGGTACACCGAGAACTGGGGAGAGAGCTGGAAGACGCTACCGTCGATCGACCAGGACCCGTCCGCTCTCGCTCCGGACGGCGCGGGGCCCCGTGTGTACCAGGACCTGGTGGCGGGCCAGGTCCGCGTGCTGCGGTGGGGTTCGGCCGACCGGCTCTACACGCTAACCACGGACGCAATCTACTTGTACCGGCGCCCGCCCGCGGCGGGAGCACCGACGAGTTGGGAACGACACGTACTCTATGACGGCCCGGAGCTCAAGCCGAAGAAACGCAAGTCACGCGGCGACCAGATTCCTCCGGAGATGCCTCGGACGAATCTTGCGGTCCACGATCCTGCGCGCGGAACTTTCGGTACGCTGTACGCGACGACGGAACGATCGTTCGACGACGACGACGAACGCTACCTGTGGTGGTTCGACGGCGAGGACAGCTGGTTCGAATGCGGTCTCGACGTCGCGGCACCCGCGTACGCCGTGGTCGTCGACCCGAACGACCGTACGCACGTGTACGTTGCCAATGCGCTCGGAGTCTACCACGGCGTCCTCCAGGAGCCCGCCGCGCCGGGAGACCCGCCGACCTGGGAGTGGCATCGCTTCTCACAGGGGCTGCCCGAGACCCCGTGTGTCGATCTTGTGCTCCACGCCGGATCGCGTCTGTTGCGTGTCGCGGTCTTCGGATGCGGTGTGTTCGAGGTGCCGCTCGAAGTGCCACAGAACGATCCCGCGACGACCGTCTTCCTCCGCGCGCACGACCACGACCTGCGTCGCGCCTTGATCCCTGCCACACCGCACGGCCCCGTCCCGAGCGAGGGAGCGACTCGGCCCTACGCCGATGCGGACTATGAGGAGCTCCGCTTGGATGCATCGCCGGATATTCGGGTGCGGCGCGCGCCCGGCG
>JAOUDR010000508.1 GCA_029859185.1 Gemmatimonadota bacterium | reverse complement strand
CCGGTCACCCTCTTCGTACGGCACGTCGCCATCGTAGCGACCGGCGACGTGGACGTACCGCAACTCCTGCGACGCCCCGATCTCCGACGTGTAATAGCCGACCAGCGTCAGTTCCTTGAGCCAGGAGAAGATGGGGCGCGGGCCGTCGCCGGCGGGCGCCGCCTCCCGCTCGAGCGCCCGCAGCACGGACACCTGTTGGGGGACCGGGCTCGCGACGAATGACGCGGCGCCCGCCGCGCGAGCCCGCGCATCCACATCGGCCAGCCCGAGGAGGAACTGCTCCCGCTCCTCCGGAACGAAGATGTCGGCGAGCAAGGCGTCGACGAACGCATCCACCCGCGCGGCCCGGGCGCCCGGGGTGTCCGTGGTGGGAATGATCAGCTCCCCGATGGTCGCCACCAGCTCCGCCTGCGCCGAGGAGAGCACGCGCAAGGGCAGGCCCACCGCCGGCGCAGTGAAGCCGGCCTGAACCGCCCGGGCCACCCGCGGGGTCACGGCCATACCCAGCAGCAGGCCGATGTCGCGCAATGCGTCGCGCCGGTTCACAGGTTCCCCCGCTTGGCTTCCGCCACGGCGTGGTCCACCGCGCGCGCGGTGAGCGCCATGTAGGTGATCGAGGGGTTCTGGCATGGGCCCGAGGGCATGCACGCGCCGTCGGTGACGAACACGTTGGGGGCGTCCCACACCTGATTGAACGCATTCAAGACCGAGGTCTTGGGATCGCGACCCATCCTGGCCGTGCCCATCTCGTGGATGCCGAGCCCGGGCTCCGCGCCGATGCCGCCCGCAGCGTAGTCGTCATACGGGTGCACGTCCGTGAGGCCGCACCGCTCGAGCATCTCCGCCATCGAGGTCGCCATGTCCTCGCGCATGGCGAGCTCGTTGTTGCCCCACGCACAGTTGATGCGCAGCTGGGGGATGCCGAATGCGTCGACCTTTACGGCGTCGAGGCGCACGTGGTTCTCGTGGCGGGGCAGGGTCTCGCCGAACCCCGTCATCCAGACCTGCCAAGGTCCCGGTTCACGCAGCCGCGCCTTGAGATCGGCGCCGAATCCCGGCATCTCGGTGCCGCGCCCCCAGCTGGGCCGGTACGCTTCGCCCTCGATGCCGTACCCCCGCACGAACGTGTCCATGCGGGTTGCCTGACTGATGTTGCGGTACCGCGGGATGTAGAAGCCCACGGGCCGGTTGCCGTAGGTGTAGCGGTCGCGGAACCCCTCGACCGTGCCCACCGCGCCCACCTTGAAGTGGTGATCCATGAGGTTGTGCCCCAGCTCGCCGCTCGAGCTGCCCAGGCCGTCGGGGAACCGCGGGGAGCGGGAGTTGAGCAGCACGTGCGTCGATCCGAGCGCCGACGCGCAGAGGAAGACGAGTCGCGCGTGGTACTCACGGGTCTCGCGCGTCTCGGCGTCCACGATCCGGACACCCACCGCGCGGTCCTCCGTCTCGTCGTAGAGGATGCTCTCCACGACGCTCATGGGGCGGAGCGTGAGGTTCCCGGTGGCCACGGCCGCGGGCAGGGTGCTGCTCTGGCTGCTGAAGTACGAGCCCGTCGAGCAGCCGCGCCAGCAGGGTCCGCAGTAGTGGCAGGGCAAGCGGCCGGGCAGCGGCTCGGTCAGCACCGCCGCACGGGCGATGGTGAGCCGCCGCTCGGGATAGAGCGCCTCGAGGCGGCGCCGCAAGTCAAGCTCCACCACGTTGAGCGGAATCGGTTGCTGGAACGCGCCGTCGGGCAGGTGCGGCAAGCCCAGCGGCTCCCCGCTGATGCCGGCGGACTGCTCGACGTGTGTATACCAGGGCGCAATGTCGGCGTAGCGGATGGGCCAGTCGGCACCGATCCCCTCGCGCAGGTTCGCCTCGAAGTCGAGGTCGCTGATCCGGAAGCAGTAGCGCCCCCAGGTGAGCGACCTGCCGCCCACCTGGTGACCCCGCACCCAGGTGAACGGCTGTTCCTCGATGTACGGACTCTCCGAGTCGCGGAAGAAGAAATGGAGGTTGGTCTCGTCCACGAAGCCGGTGCGGCGCTGGATGAAATAGTCCTTCTCCAGCAGGCGCGGATCGAGCCGCCCGCGATGCGGGAGTTGCCACGGGGGCTCGTGCTCGGTGACGTAGTCCGTCCCGTGCGCCACGTTGCGGCCGCGCTCCAGCACGAGCGTCCTGAGGCCGTGCTCGCACAGCTCCTTCGCGGCCCATCCGCCCGCAATGCCGGAGCCGACGACGATGGCGTCGTAGGTCTGCGGCGGGCGGGCGACGTGCACCGACTTGGGGTCCATGGGGGGAATCCTACGGTCGACGTTGGGTGAACAGCCAGGTGGCGAACGCGGCGCCGTCGTACGCCGGGTCCCATGCCTCGTGCCCGATGCCGGGCAACTCCGTGTAGCGCACGTCGGTCCCGAGGGTTTGGAGGGCCGCCGCCATCCCACGCGACTCACTGACCGGGACGACCGGGTCCTCGTCGCCGTGGAAGATCCATACCGGGATGCGGGAGACACGCTGGGCGACGGCCACGAACGGATCCGGGCTCGCCGCCGGCGCGATGGGAGGAAACAGGTCCCCCCACCGCCCGCTCACGTAGCCACAGACGACGACCAGCGCGGCGAAACGCTCGGGGTGGTGGTAGGCGAGATACCAGGATCCGTTGCCACCCATGGAGAGTCCGGTCAGGTAGACGCGCGTCGAATCGGTGTGGAATTCCCCGAGCGTCCGGTCGAGCGCGGCGAGCGCCAGGCGCGGCCCGACGGGTGGGCCGGGCACTCCCGGAACCTCCTGCCAGGTGGCCGTCGTGGGCGTCTGGGGAAAGACGATGATGGCCGGGTAGCGATCGGGATGACGCCGGACGGCTCGGCCAAGTCCGACCTCCGTCTGGAACAGCCCATCGCTGCCCCGTTCCCCCATGCCATGGAGGAAGAGGATGACCGGCCACGCGGCGGCGGGGTCGTACGCGGCCGGGACATAAACCTGATACGCGTA
>JAOUDR010000507.1 GCA_029859185.1 Gemmatimonadota bacterium | reverse complement strand
GGACGGCGTTGACCTCGAAGTACGGGCTCAGCAGCGCCGGATCCAGGTCGTAGCGGGCCTTCCGGACCTTCTCCGTGTAGTACCGCCAGTCCGATCCGTCGAGCGTCCCCGCGACTCCCTCGGCGTTCATCATCTGCTGCATGTCGGCCCGCTCCTGCTTCGCCACCAGCAGGGCCGGTGCCCACACGCGGTCGAGGAACCCCATCACGCGCGCGGGGGTCTCGGCCATGTTGTCCGCGAGGACGAAGGCGGCGTGCGTCGGATAGCCGAGGAGCTTGGCGCGCTCCGCCCGCAGGGCGGCCATCCGCGCCAGAATCGTCTTGTTGTCGTTGTCGTTGTCGTTGTCGCCACGCAGGGCATAGGCCGCGAAGAGCTGCCGCCGCAGGTCCCGGTTGGGCGACGATTCCAGGAAGGGATTGATGCTGGGCCGCTGCGTGGTGAACGACCACCCGCCGTCGTGGCCGCGTTTCCGCGCTTCCTCGGCGGCCAGGGCCACGAGATTGTCACTCAGGTTCCCGAGGTCGGCCGTGTCCGTCACGTGCAGCTCGTAGGCGTTCGTTTCCGCCAGCACGTGCTGGCCGAATGCCTGCGAGAGTCCCGCCAACTCACCGTTGATCTCCTTCATCCGCGCCTTGGCGGTCTCGTCCAGCGCCGCACCGCGACGGACGAAGTCCTTGTGCGTCTCTTCGAGGAGCCGCAGCTGCTCCGGGGTGAGGACCAGCTGGGCACGCTGGTCGTACACAGCCTTGATGCGCTGGTAGAGCGCGGGGTTCATGCTGATGTCGTCGGCGTGGGCCGCGCGCTCCGGCGCCAGCTCCCGATCGATCTCCTGGAGTGTGTCGTTGGTGTTGGCGCCATTCACCGCGTCGAAGACGGAGGACACCCTGGCGTACAGGGCGCCAGCCCGGTCCAGTGCCTCGAGCGTGTTCGCGAACGTCGGGGCGTCCGACTGATCGACGATGGCCGCGATCTCGGCCTTGTGCTGGGCCATGGCCTCCCGGAAGGCCGGCAAGTAGTGCGCGTTCGTGAGGCGATCGAACGGCGGTACGCCGAAGGCGGTGTGCCACTCGGCGAGCAGGGGATTGTCGTTGCCGCTGATGACGCTGGCGGCCGGAGTCGCGCGCTCGCCGGCGCAACTGCCGAGCGCCACCGCTCCGAGAAGGATGAATGCGAGCCTGAAGTCGACGCGAGGAAACCGACGAACCTGGGGTGCCACGGCATGCCTCCTTGACGGGTTCTGCAGTCCCAACAAGCTGGCACGGGGAGACCGATGGGAAAAGTGCGGCGTCGGCGGCTAATGGGAGCACCTCGGTCGGACATACGGCTGACGCCGCCTACGGGCGGATCACCCTTCAGGGTCGTGTTGCTCGGCCGAGCCCGCTCTTCAGAGCGGGACACTTCGAATGCAGAGTGGCGGCTGCCTCCGCTGAGACCCAGCTGGGCTATACTCAACATCGGACCATGCGTCAGACACGCAGTCGCAGACGGTGGCTGATCGGGATCGGCGCCCTGGTGATGGCGCCGCTCGTCGGCTGGATCGGGGTGCTCGCGTTCCCGCAGGTGGTGTGTCATCACCAGGTGCGGGCGGGGGTGATTCGTCTCTACTATGACGACATGCCGGAGGCGGCGGCGCGAGCCTTGGCGCAGGCGGTGGACCACCGCTTGCGTGCCAGCGGGTTCGCCGATTCGGCGAAGACGGTCCGCGCGTTCCTGTTTCAGCGTCCCGCAGCCTATGGGTGGATCACGCGCTTGTCCGGTGTGCCGCGCGAGGCCCAGGGCTTCAACCTCTCCCTGATTGGGAACACGTTCGTGAGTGGACCGCGGGTTGCGGCGCTGGGCGAGCAGTCGGGGCGACGCCCCCGCTACAGCGTCTGGGAGGGAGATCCCGCCCATACGATCGCGCACGAAGTTGGCCACCAGTATGTCGTCGACCGCATCGGCCGGCGCGCGCTACCGCAATGGAAACGCGAAGGCCTCGCCGAGTACATGGCCAATATCGGGTTGATCCGCGCGGACAGCACGGCGGGCCTGGTGTCCCGCCTCGGGGTCTTTGACGATGATCAGGCCTGGAGCGCCACCCGCGGATCGGCCAGGAACGGATGGGATCGCATTCACTACGAAGCCGGGCTGCTGGTGGAGTTCCTCATGGACGTGCGCGGCCATACGCTCACCGATATCGCCGCCGACAGCGTCACGCAGGAGGGCACGCGCACGGCATTGCGCGCGTGGGCAGAGCCGCGCTGAGGCCGCCACACCGAACGTCCCACCGCCCGAATGGGAAACCTGCGCGCGTCTTGCGGCCGTGCTTGGTGCGCTTCCTGCCACATCCCCGTTCCTTGCCTGAGGGCCGACGCGGGTCGCCCCTCCTAGCGCGAACAGTCTGAGTAGAACTGGAACCTGTTTAGCACGCTGCGGTCGGGGGCGCGGAGCGTGACACAGTCTCCCCGATTATCCCAGGCCTCGGCGTCACGCCCCCAATAGAGTGCCGTGTCCGAGTCCTGCCCCACGCCGGTGTACACGCGGACGTTGCGCTCGGCGACGATCCGAAACCCCGCGGGGAAGACGTACGTGTCCCCCGCGTTGTTCTCGATGGTGAAGCCGGTCATGTCCTGGGAGCCTGCGTTGGTGAAGGACGTGTTGAGCATCAGCTCGACCATCTCGTTGTTGACGTACGCCGAGTCCCGCACGCCCATGGCGACCCAGTCCACGATGATGACCGTCACGGGCTCGGGCGGATCGAGGGAGGGAAAACGTCTCCCCCCGCGGCGCATCTCGGGGGCCTCGCCCTCGAGCCAGAGCCCCCAACTCCGGCTGCCCACGGACACTCCGATCCAGGGATCGACCTCGGCAGCGTCCCAGCCGTAGGGGTCGACCACCACCGACCGCTCGGCCGCCACCCCCAGGGCGCCGATCACCGACGGGGCTTCACTACGACCCTGGTACTCCACCTGGAAGTGGAGATGGGGGCCGG
>JAOUDR010000506.1 GCA_029859185.1 Gemmatimonadota bacterium | reverse complement strand
CGCCGACATGCCGGTCCCGGCGACGTTCCCGGCATTCGGTGACCTCAACGTGGACGCCGAGGGCCGTCTCTGGGTGGCGGATTACCGGGCGCCAGACGAAGAGCAGACCACGTGGACCGTCTTCGACGCACAGGGAACCCTGCTGGGCACGATCCGCACGCCCCCGGGTCTTACGGTGATGGAGATCGGCACAGACTACCTGCTGGGCACCTGGACCGACGACCTCGACGTGCCATACGTGCGGCTCTACCGCTTGACGCGGGCGGCTCAATGAGACGGCAGCGGGGCAGCGCGGCAGCGAGAAGCTCGGGCGACCGCCATGACTGCCAACGACCGCCCATGACCGCCCTGTCCGCCCATGACCGCCTCGTCCACCCGTGCGGGGTGGGGAGGTAGGGCAAGATGGTCCGTTTCTCCATTCGCCGTCCGATTGCCGTCTCCATGGCGTACCTCGCCGTGGCGCTGCTCGGCGTGGCGGCTTGGCGCGGCATCCCCATCGAGTTGTTGCCCGAGACCGACCTGCCGCAGCTGTCCGTCAGCGCCGAGTGGGGCCGTGCCACCCCGGAAGCCATGGAGGCGTTCGTCACGGCACCACTCGAAGCCGCGGTCCAGCAGGTCCGTGGAGTCGAGGAAATCTCGTCCATTTCGAGCGAGCAGTTCGGGCAGGGGCGCTCACAGCTCACCGTGAAGTTCGCGCGCGGCACCGACATGGATTTCGCCCGGCTGGACCTCTCGGAACGACTCTCGCAGGTCGAAGAGGATCTTCCCGAAGGCGTCATTGGTCCGCGGGTCGAGCCGTACGTCCCGCAGGAATTCCGCGAGCAGCGTCGACCATTCCTGCGCTACACGCTCACGGGGCCGTTCCTGCTGGAAGCACTGCGCGCGCATGTGGACGACCAGATCGAACCCGAGCTGTTGCAGCTCGACGGCGTCGCGGGCATCGAGGCCTATGGCGGGCGCGACCGCGTGCTCGAGGTGGTCCTGGACGAGAACCGCATCAACGCGCTTGGACTGCGGCCGCGGCAGGTGTGGCAGCGCATCCTGGATCTCGAGTACGTGAGCGAGGCGGGTGTGGTCGCCATGGACGGCATGGAGCGGATGCTCGCGATCCGTCACCGCATCGATGCCACGGACGACATCCGTGAGGCTGTGCTGCTCTCCAATGGTGGACGCCTGGTGCGGGTCAAGGACGTGGCCATCGTCCACGACACGTACGAGGAACCGCAGAGCCTCTACCGTATCGACGGTCAGCCGGCGGTGGCATTCCAAGTCCACAAGGAAGTCGGCATCAATACGGTGAAGGTGGCCGATCGGGTCAAGGCGAAGGTGACCGAGCTGGAGGCCAGTCTCCCACCGGGGTCGCGCCTGCTCCTGGACGACGACGAGAGCGAAGCCATCCGCAAGGCGCTGAACGACCTGCGGATCCGTGCGCTCATCGCGGCCGCGGTCGTCTTCGTCGTACTGCTCGTGTTCCTGCGCTCGTTCCGATCCGCCGGGATCGTGTTCGCCACGATCGCGTTCTCGATCCTGATCGCGCTGAACCTGATCTACTTCGGTGGGCTGAGCCTCAATGTGCTCACGCTGATGGGGCTCGCGATGGGGTTCGGCCTCATCGTGGACAACGCGATCGTCGTGCTGGAGAACATCTACAGGAAATGGCAGAAGGGGGAGGAGAAGCAGCGCGGCAGTGGGGCAGTGGGGCAGAGCGAAGGTGCCGCGGCCGCCGTGGTCGCTGCGGAGGAAGGGGCCCGGGAGGTGGGACTCCCGATTCTCGCCGCGACCGCGACGACGGTGATCGTGTTCCTGCCGTTCCTGTACCTCCAAGGAGAGTTGCGCGACTACTACATCCCGTTCGCGGTCGTCGTGGGGATGAGTCTCGTCGCGAGCCTCTTTGTGGCGTTCACGTTCATTCCTGCGCTGGCGGCGAAGCTGCTCGGGGGCGGGCGGGCGGGCGGACGGGCGGACGGGCTGACGGTTTCGGCGACTCCCGGCGCGCCGGCCCGGCGGCCTGCCGGCCCGCCGTTCTACGTCCGCCTGTACGCCGTGCTGCTGCGCGGCACGCTGCGCTGGCCGCTGATCACCGCCATCATCGCGCTGGCGGTGCTCGGTGGCTCGTACCGGGTGTTCGACAAGTACGTGACGCGCGGGGTCCTGTGGCGCGCATGGTGGGGCGAGCAGACCTACATCAGCATCCTCATCCGGCTCCCCCGGGGCGAGGAGCTGGACCGCACCGACGAACTCGCGCGGTTCTTCGAGGAGAAGCTCAAGCACACACCCGAAGTGGAGCGGTACGTCACCAGCGTGCAGCCGCAGTACGCGTTTCTCCGCGTCACGTTCCCGGACTCGCTCGAGACCACGCAGATTCCGCCGGCCATCAAGGAGCAGTTGGTGGCCTACAGCTACCTGTTCGGCGGAGCCGAAGTGCGGGTGTATGGCTATGGGCCGTCGTTCTATGGAGGCGGCTCGGCACCTCCCAACTACTCCATCAAGGTGCTTGGCTACAACTACGAAGCCGTGCGCGACATCGCCGAAGATCTCGGGCGGCGTCTGCTCCGGTTCTCCCGCATCCGGGACGTGGACGTGAACTCCGCGGGGGGCTGGTACACGCGGGACAAGGCCAGCGAGTTCACGCTGGCACTCGATCGCGAGCGCCTCGGCGTGCACGGATTGACCGCGGAAGACGTTGTCTACCAGATCGCCGCGGCCATCCGCGGCAGCGTGCAACGCGGCTTCGTGCGCGTGGGTGGGGACGAGTTGCGGTTCGACGTCAAGCTCGAAGGCAGCGACGCGATGGACGCCGATGCTCTGCCGAACCTGCTGATCCAGGCCGGCGACGGTCGCATGGTACGGCTCGGCGACGTGGGGGAGGTGCGGGAGCGCGAGGTGCTCAGCCGGATCGAGCGCGAGAACCAGCAGTACCAGCGCTACGTGAGTTACGAATTCCGCGGACCGTCTAAGCTCGGCGACCGGACGCGGGAC
>JAOUDR010000034.1 GCA_029859185.1 Gemmatimonadota bacterium | reverse complement strand
CCAACGACGGGCTCTGCGGGGTGAGCAGCTCCGCACCGTCGTCCGTGATGACCATGTCATCCTCGAGCCGCACGCCGAACTCGCCGGGCAGGTAGATGCCGGGCTCGTCGCTGAACGCCATCCCGGTGGCCAGACGTTCGGTGTTGTCGCGGACCAGGTACGGCCATTCGTGGCCGTCCATCCCGATCCCGTGGCCCACGCGGTGGGTGAAGTACTTGTAGTCGGGTCCGAAGCCAGCGTCATCGATGACCTGCCGCGCCGCCGCATCGACCGCCTGGCACTCGACGCCGGGTCGCGCCGCCCGCAGCGCGGCCGTCTGGGCACGATGCACCACCTCGAAGACCTGCCGCATCCGGGCAGTCGCTGTGCCGATCACGAACGTCCGGCTGATGTCCGAGCGGTATCCTTCGACCGCGCAGCCGCCATCCATCAGCAGCACCGTCCCCTCCCGCAACTCCTGCCGCTCCACCGAACCGTGCGGCAGTGCGGCATACTGCCCCACCTGCACCCCGGCGCCGCCGCTGTAGCCGAGGCGGTCGTGGGCCAGGCCTACCAACTCGGCAAAGCGCGACTGGGACATCCCGTCCTCGACGGCCCGGTACGCCGCATCGTAGGCCTTGAGGGTCACGGCGGACGCGTGCCGCATGAGCGCAATCTCGTGCGCGTCCTTGCGACCGCGGCAGCCCGCCGTGACCGGCGTCCCGCTCACGATCCGGAGCGCCGGGGCAACCTGCGCTACGCCGTCGGCGAACAGGAACCGTACGGTCTCCTCCATGCCGAGCGCACCAGCGGCAATGCCCCGCGCCGTGAGACCGGACGCCACGAGCTGATACGGGCTTTCGTGCTCCTGCCACGTCAGGACATCGGTCCCATCCGGTCCTAGCGGCCCCCGCTCCAGCTGCTCGCGGGCTCGGTCTTCTTCGAACGCCGGGCAGACGACGAACGGCGTGCCACGTACCGGGATGACGAGCGCGAAGAGCCGCTCGCTCAACCCCCAGCGCACGTTGCTGACATAGACCAGCGAGGTCCCGCCCGTCAGCATCAAGGCGTCCAGCCCCTGCGCCGTCATCAGCTCCCGCGCGCGCTCGACCCGGCCACGCCGCTCGTCAGCCGTGATCGGCTCGACGCCGTCCCGCATGGGCCTGAGCGCGGCGATGGATGGCGGGAGATCCTCCTGGCCCTGCGTGGTAGACGGTGTCTCAGCAGACGCGGCCCCCGGCACCGCCGACCCCGCAACGGCAAGGGTGGAGGCTTCGAGGAAGGCACGACGAGTGAGCATGGCGGTCTCCGGCGGTGACGAGAAGTGGCGCCGAAGAATGCCCCAGCCGGCGCCGCCCCGCCAGTAACCCCGATTCTCCCCGCTGTCTTCTCCCTCTGCCCCTCCTCCCCCTCCTCCCCCTCCTCCCCAAAACCGGTCTCCCCCCGCTCACCACTATATTCCCGCCCATGCGTCAGGACCGGATTCGCAACTTCTGCATCGTCGCCCACATCGACCACGGCAAGTCGACCCTCGCCGACCGGTTGATCGAGGGTACCGGCACGCTCCAGAAGCGCCAGATGCGCGAACAGGTTCTGGATACCATGGACCTCGAGCGCGAGCGTGGCATCACCATCAAGCTCAACGCGGTCCGGATGACCTACCGCGCGGTGGACGGCAATGACTACGAGCTCAACCTGATCGACACGCCGGGCCACGTTGACTTCACCTACGAGGTCTCCCGCTCGCTGGCGGCCTGCGAGGGCGCGGTGCTGGTGGTGGACGCCAGCCAGGGCATCCAGGCACAAACGCTGAGCAACCTCTTCCTGGCGCTCGATGCGGGGCTCGAGATCATCCCGGTCTTGAACAAGATCGACCTCCCGGCTGCAGAGCCCGAGCGACGCGCCGAGGAGTTGCAGGAGTTGCTCGGGATCCGCGCCGACGAACTGCTCCACGTCTCCGCCAAGGAGGGACGGGGCGTCGACACGCTGTTGGAGGAGATCGTCCGGCGCGTGCCGCCACCCAAGGGCACGGCAGACGCACCGCTCCGGGCGCTCATCTTCGACTCGTACTACGACCGGTACCGGGGCGCGGTCCCCAGCATCCGGGTGGTGGACGGTTCGATCCGCAAGGGGATGCACATCGTGTTCGCGTCGCACCCCGAGCACGAGTACGAGGTCGACGAGGTCGGCTACCTGCAGTTGGCGCGCAAGACGACCGACGTGCTGGAGGCCGGCGAGGTGGGCTATGTGGTCGCGAACGTGCGCGGGGTCGAGGAGACGCGCGCCGGCGACTCGGTGCTCGACGCCGCCCGCCCCGCGGCGCCTCTCCCGGGCTACCGCGAGATCAAGCCCATGGTGTTCGCCGGGCTCTATCCCACGGACTCCAGTCAGTACGAGGAGCTACGGGATAGCCTCGCCAAGCTCAAGCTGAACGATGGCTCGCTCAGCTACGAGCCCGAATCGTCCGTCGCCCTGGGGTTCGGCTTCCGCTGCGGCTTCCTCGGCCTGCTCCACATGGACATCGTGCGCGAGCGGCTCCAACGGGAGTCCGACCTCGACCTGATCTCGACCGTGCCGAACGTGGAATACCACGTCCATCAGGCGGACGGGATGGTAACACTGATCGAGAATCCCACGCTCATGCCTCACGGTTCCGGGGTCGATCACGTCGAGGAGCCGTACGTCCGCGCGCGCCTGACGGCCCCCGCCGACTACATCGGGGCAATCATGAAGCTGGGCCAGGACCGGCGCGGTGAGTATCTCGGGATGCACTACCTCGACCCGACCCGGGTGCAATTCGAGTTCGATTTCCCCCTGGCCGAGATCATTCTCGACTTCTACGACAAGCTGAAGACCGTCAGCCGCGGCTATGCGGCGATGGACTACGAGCTGAGCGGTTACCGCCGCAGCGATCTCGTGAAGCTGGACATGTTGATCAACGGCGAACCGGTGGACGCGTTCAGCGTCATCATCCACCGCGCCAAGGCGTTCGAGTGGGGCCGGAAGATCGCCGAGAAGCTAAAGGAGCTGATCCCGCGGCAGCTCTTCGAGGTCGTGATCCAGGCAGCCATTGGGAGCAAGGTCATTTCGCGGGAGACGGTGCGCCCGCTGCGGAAGAACGTCACCGCCAAGTGCTACGGCGGGGACATCACGCGGAAACGCAAACTCCTCGAGAAGCAGCGGGAGGGGAAGCGCCGGATGAAGCAAGTCGGGACGGTGGAGATTCCGCAGGAGGCCTTTCTCGCGGTCCTGCAGGTCGAATGACCCGCACGCTGGTCCTCCAGACGGCCTGGCTCGGTGACGTGGTGCTGACCACGCCGCTGCTCCAGGCCCTCGCGGAGCGCGACGGCCCCGTGGACGTTCTCGTCACGCCCGAAGCGGCACCGCTCCTGCGCACGCATCCGGCGGTGCGCGACGTCCTGACGTACGACAAGCGCGGCACGGAGCGAGGGGCACTCGGCGTGTGGCGCCAGTCGCGTCGGCTTCGCGCCCGCCACTACCTACGGGCCATACTCGCCCAGGGGTCGTTCCGCACCGGATTGCTGTCGCGCCTCGCCGGTATCCCCCATCGCATCGGGTTCGCCGATACGCCGGCAGCCCGTTGGTGCACGGAGCGGCGCGCCCGACCCGCGGCGCACGAGGCGGAACGTCTCCTCGCGCTTGCCGACGCTGGTGGGCCGGCGCTGCTTGCGCTTCACCTGACGGCCGCCGATCACGCGGCGGCCGCCGCGGCACTCGCGGCCGCCGGGGTGCGCGACGCGTTCATTGCCCTCGCACCAGGTTCCGCCCGCCCGACCAAGCGCTGGCCGTTCTACCGGGAGCTCGCCGCAGCCCTGACCACCGAGATGGCCGTGGTGGTGGTCGGAGCATCACAAGATGGAGGGGCGGCCTTGGGTCGCACCGACGGATCCGACGTGGTGCCGGGAGGCCGGCACCCACCCGCCGGCCCGTCCGCCCACCCGCCCGCCGATCTCTCCGGTCTCCCCATCCGCGTCTCCGCCGCCATCCTGGCGCGCGCCGCTGTTGCGGTGGTCAACGACTCCGCGCCGTTGCACTTTGCTCAGGCGGTCGGGACGCCCGTGGTCGCGTTGTTCGGCCCGACCCATCCCGACGCTGGGTTTGGCCCGCGCGGCCCGCGCGATCTGGCACTCGGGGTCGATCTGGCGTGTCGGCCCTGTTCGACCCACGGGGGCGTCCGCTGCCCGCTGGGCCACCATCGCTGTCTCCGCGAGCTTGCGGTCACAACGGTCTTGGACGCCGTCCACCACGCACTCGCGCACCGGGAGGTCACGTGCGTTTGATCGTCGGAGTCGACCTTGGCGGCACGACCATCGTCGTCGGTACGCTCACCGAGGACGGCAGCACGCTGTACGGCCTGATCGAGGAGCCCACCCCGGGCGCGCTCGGGCCGGAGAAGGTGATCGCGTTGATCGGCGCCATGATCCACCGCTCGATCGAGGCGACGCGCAGCGAGTGCGGGGACGACGTCGAGATCGCGGGCGTCGGGATCGGCGCCCCGGGGCCACTCGACACGGCCCGCGGCGTGGTGATCGTCACCCCCAACCTGGGCTGGCGCGACGTGCCGCTCCGTGATCTGGTCGCCACGGCGACAGGGCTCGAGGCCACGCTCGACAACGACGCCAACTGCGCCACGCTCGGCGAGTGGTGGCGGGGCGCCGCCCAGGGTGCCCACGTCGTCGTGGGGATGACGATCGGCACCGGGATCGGCGGCGGGATCGTGCTCGACGGCGAGATCTTCCACGGCGCTTCGGACGTCGCCGCGGAGATCGGGCACATGACCATCGACGTCACGGGGCGACGCTGCAAGTGCGGGAACTACGGGTGCCTCGAAGCGTACGCGTCGGGTCCGGCGATTGCCGCGCGGGCCGTCGAGGAGATCGAAGCCGGCACCGCGAGCGCGATTCCGGCGCTAGTGGGCGGGAGCCTGGACCAGGTGACGGCCCGGATTGTCTACCAGGCGGCGCACGCGGGTGATGCGTTGGCGCTCGAGATCGTGCGCGACACCGCACGTTTCCTGGGCGCTGGCGTGGCCAATCTCGTCAACATCCTGAACCCCGACGTCATCATCGTGACCGGCGGGGTCACCAGGGCCGGGAACCTGCTGTTGGACCCCCTACGCATCGAAGTGGCGCGGCGCGCGTTCAAGCCCGCCGTGCAAGCCTGCCGCATCGTGCCGGGCGGCCTGCCGGGTACGGCCGGCGTGTACGGGGCGGTCGCGTCCTTCAAGGTCCAGCGCTGGGGCCGTGCGTAGCCGCCTCGGCGTCATCGGGACGATGGTCTGGGACCGGATCTACCGTCCCAGTCCCGTCGAGGCTCCAGTGGAAGAATGGGGGGGCATCGCGTACGCGCTTGCCGGGTTGGAGGTGGCGCTCGACGATCGGTGGGAGATTGCCCCGCTCGTTCGTGTGGGGCGGGATCTCGCTCCCCAGGCCAACGCGTTCCTCCGCGACCTGACCCGCCGCGCGGCGGCGGCCCGGTTCATCGAGGTCCCGCAGCCCAACAACCGGGTCACGCTGCATTACTCCTCGGCGCTCCGGCGGACGGAACGGCTCACCGGCGGTGTCCCGGCCTGGACGTGGAGCGAGCTCGGCCCGCTGGTGGACGATCTCGATGCGTTGTATGTGAACTTCATCTCCGGCTTCGAGCTGCCGCTCGAGACCGCGCAGCAGTTGCGCCGCGGGTTTCCCGGGCCGATCTACGCGGATCTCCATTCCCTGTTCCTTGGCGTCACGCCCCAGGGCGACCGCGTGCCACGGGCCCTGCCGGACCTCGACGCCTGGTTCGCGTGTTTCGACGCCGTGCAGGTGAACGAGGACGAGCTCGGGATCATGGGTGGCGATCCCATGAGCATCCCGCTGCGCGCGCTGGCGGCGGGGGTGCGCTTGTTCGTGGTGACCCTCGGAGCGCGGGGGGCGGTGTACTTTACGCAGCGACCGTTTACGTTCGACCCACGTGAGGGCGGCGCTGGCACCGGCCCGATCGAAACGGCGCGGATCGCGGCGGAGGACAACGTGAAGGACGGCGACCCGACCGGCTGCGGCGACGTCTTCGGTGCGACACTCGTCGCCGGGCTCCTCGCCGGCCGGCCCATGACCGATGCGCTGCGCCAGGCCAACCACGCGGCCGGCCGCAACTTGCGGCACCGGGGCGCGACGCGCCTCCACTACCATCTCCGCGGAGCGATCGCCCCTCGATGACCCGGGTCGTGGAAGTCCCAACGCAATTCGACGACCGGACGTTCGACCAGTTCGCTCGGAGCTACGCCGCCGACGGGGGCGGGCGCATGTTGTTCGACGCCCACGCCGCGCAATGGGCGTCGCCCTATGGTCTGGTTGGGCTCCTGACGGCTGGGCAGGCGATCGCGGAGACCGGTGGCGAGCGGCCCCTCCTCACCCTGCCGCAGGACCGCGACGTCGTCCACTACTGGGCCCGGGCCGGCTTCGTCCGCCACGCCGAGCAGTACTTCGAGCTGCACGGCAAGGCTCCCCGGGCCGCGGCGCGCGGCGAGTCCGACGTGCTGCTCGAGATCACGCCGGTCCGCGGCGCGGACGACGTCCACGACGTCGTCGGGCACATACAGGACCGCGCCGCAGCCATCCTCACCCAGGAGCTCGGCCTCGAAGCGACCGCGACGATGGGATTCGGGATGGCGCTTTCGGAGGCGTGTCAGAATATTGTGGAGCATGCCGGCACCGGTGGATGGGTGGCCGTCCAGACGTACACGTGGCGGCGGCGGCTCGGCCGGCGTGTGGTGGTGATCGCCGTCGCCGACGCCGGCGTCGGGTTCCGGCGCTCGCTCGAGGCCACGCAGGCAAAACGATTTGGCGACCGCTGGAGTGACGCGGCGGCCCTTGAAGCGGCCCTGATCCAGGGCGTCAGCCGGTTCCGCGACCCTGGACGCGGACAAGGCCTCGCGGGCATCCGGCGCTACCTGAATCGCTGGACAGGCAAGCTCGCCGTGCGCAGCGGCACGGCTCGGATGACCATGGTGCCACCCTGGGACGAAGACGCTCCGCTGGTGGACCAGTTGCCCCCCTTCCCGGGCACGCAGGTGCTCATGATCGTGCCCGCGCACGTAGAGAACGGATGACGCACATCGACCTGAAGGACGTCCTCGCGCGCACCGTGTCGTCACTCTACGGCGATCTCGTCACGCGTCGGACGGGCGAAGCGGTCCGCTCCGGGATCGAAGCCATGCTGTCAGACGACGACGAGACGGCCGTGATCGACTTCGGCACCGTCCGGCTGATGGACATGTCCTGCGCCGACGAGATCGTCGGCAAGTTGCTACTGGCCCATGGCCTCGGGCACTATTTCGCGCTGACCGGCGTGCATGCCGCCCACGAAGACGCACTCCTCCCCGTCCTCGAGCGCCACCAGCTGGCCGTCGTCGCGGAAGACCGCACAGGGCGGCTCAAGGTGCTGGGCTACCTGCCCGAACCGGCCCGCCGGGCCTTTGGCTTCCTCGCGGACGCGGGACCCGCTCCGCCGGACGCAGTCGCCGCGCACCTGGCCCTCACACCGGACGTCGCCCGCGACGCGCTCCAAACCCTCTGTGACCGGCGCGTCGTGCGGGAGAGCGGCGGCCACTACCAGGCGGTGCGCTGCGCATGAACCGTCGTCGACTCGGATTGTCCACCCGCGCCGTGCACGGCACCCCCCAAACGCCGTCACCCCAGGCGCCCGTCAGCACGCCGATCGTCCAGAGTAGCACGTTCACCAACGCGGTCGGGTCGTCCGAGGAAGTGCTCTACACGCGCTACGGCAACAACCCCAACCAGGTCAGTCTGGCACAACGGCTCGCGGCCTTGGAAGACGGCGAGGCCGCCATCTTCCTGGGGAGCGGGATGGGCGCGACCGCCATGGCGCACCTGGCCATTCTGGCACCGGGTGATCATCTCCTATCGAGCGACTGGATCTATGGCGGCACCCGTCGCCTGTTCGCGAGCCAGTTCGGTCGGCTTGGGATCGAGGTCGCGTTTGCGGACCCGACCAATCCCCGAAGTTGGAAACGTGGCCTCCGGCCCAACACGCGAGCGGTCTTCATCGAAACCCCGACCAACCCGCTGATGCGGCTGATCGATCTCGAGCCGCTCGCCTCGTTGTGTCACACGGAAGGGATCGCGCTCATCGTGGATTCCACGTTCGCCTCCCCCGTGAACCTCCGGCCGCTCGAGCATGGGGCCGACGTGGTCATCCACTCCGCGACGAAGTACCTGAACGGCCACAGCGACGTGATCGCCGGAGCGGTGGTGGGGACGGACGAAGTCATCGAAGAGGTGCGGCAGTTGATGCAGGTGTGGGGACCGGCGCTCGACCCGCATGCCGCCTGGCTGGTGGAGCGCGGGCTGAAGACGCTCGATATCCGCATGGCCCGGCACAATGCCAATGGGCTGGCGTTTGCCGAATGGGCGACCGGCGTGTCGGCCTTTGCGCAGGTGCACTACCCGGGCCTGCCCTCCCACCCCGACCACGCGATCGCGGCCACGCAATACGACGGCTTTGGCGGCATGGTCGGGCTCGAGGTGCGGGGCGGCGCCGAGGCGGCGGAGCGCATGCTGCGCCGCCTGCGGATCGCCAAGCATGCGCCGAGTCTGGGTGGCGTCGAGACCCTGGTGTCGGAACCGCGGCTCACGTCCCACGCGGCTCTCACGCCGGCCCAGCGCGCCGCCCAGGGCATCCCGGACGGGTTCGTGCGCGTGAGCCTCGGGATCGAGGACGTGGAGGACGTGATCGCCGACTTCACCCGCGCCCTGCGACAGCCAGCCCGGGCGTAGGCGGTGATCACACTCACGCGGGTGTACAAGGCCTATCCCAAGGGCGTCTTCGCGCTGCGCGACGTGTCGCTCCACGTCGCCAAGGGCGAGTTCGTGTTTCTGACGGGCCACTCCGGCGCAGGCAAGTCGACGGTGCTGCGCATGGTGTACGTCGGCGACTTGCCCACCGAGGGCGAGGTCCGGGTCGCGGGACGGGCGACCCATGCCTTCCGCCCGCGTGACATCCCCAAGCTGCGTCGTCGCCTCGGCATCGTCTTCCAGGACTTCCGCTTGCTCGAAGACCGCACGGCGGAGGAGAACGTCGCGTTCGCCCTGGAAGTCACCGGGGTCCGGCGGGACACGGTGGGCCCCAAGGTGGCTCGGGTGCTGGCGCAGGTCGGCCTCGCCGCCAAGGCCCGGGCGTTCCCCCACGAGTTGTCCGGCGGGGAGCAGCAGCGTGTGGCCATCGCCCGGGCGCTGGTCAACGATCCGTTCGTGCTCCTCGCCGACGAACCCACCGGGAACCTCGACGAGCGCGCCACCCGCGGAGTCTTCCAGCTCCTCCGCGAGATCAACGCCAACGGCACCGCGGTGGTCATGGCCACCCATGACCTCGACCTGGTACGCGAGGCCAACTACCGCACGATCGAGCTGGAGGCCGGTGCCGTCGTGTTCGACTCCGGGGTGGACGACGCGGATGTGGCGGGGGCACCGGCGTGAGGCTGGCCGTCCGCGAGGCATTGCGATCCTTTCGCCGGGCCCCGGTGCTCTCGGTCCTCTCCATCACGACCATCGCGTTCGCGTTGTTCGTGGTGGGGCTCGTGGTGTTGGTGGGCCTCAACGTCCAGGCGGCGCTGAGCGAGGTGGGGGAGCGCGTGGAGGTCGTCGTCTATCTGCGGCGCGGCACGCCGCTCGAGGCGGCCACCATCGCGATGGAAGACATCCTCGCCTTCCCGGAGGTTGCCGACGTCGGCTACGTCTCCGAGGACGAGGCGCTGCGCAAGGCACGCGAGGAGCTGCGCGAGTTCCAGGACGTGTTCGACGACCTCACCCAGAACCCGCTGCCGGCGTCCCTCGAGGTCCAGATGCGACCGGGGTTCCGGGATGCCCGCCACGTCGAGGACGTCGCCGAGCGTTTGCGGGGAATCCGGTTTGCCGAGGACGTGCGGTTCGGACGAGACTGGATCGCCAAGCTCGATCGCCTGCGCTCCATCGCGGCGGCCGTGAGCCTGCTCATCAGCGCGGCGTTTGCCGCGGCGTCGGTGATCATCATCGGCACCACGGTGCGGCTCACCGTGCTGCAACGGACCCGCGAGATCGCCATCATGCGGCTCGTCGGGGCAACGTCCGGCTTCGTGCGGTTCCCATTCCTGCTGGACGGAGCGTTCAAGGGGGCCCTGGGGGGGGTGCTGGCGATCGGACTGAGTTACGCCGCCTTTGCGGTGGTCAACCGCCTCGTGCTCCAGGGACGGTTCTTCACCCCCGCCGAGACCCTCGGGTTCGTGGCCGCCGGTACGCTGCTGGGACTCCTCGCGAGCGCCGTCAGCGTCGGGCGGCATCTGCGGGAGATCTGAGGATGCGGCGCGCCGGCGCCGTCGTGCTGGTCGCGCTCGTGGGTTCTGCGCTCCCGGCCGGCGCGCAGAATCCGCTCGATCGGCAGATCCGGGAGAACCAGGCGCGCCTGGATTCCATCCGCCGGGAGCGCAGCAACCTGGAGCAGGAACTGTCCCAGCTCCGGGGACGGGAACGGAATCTCGCCACCGAGATCACGAATCTCGACCGCCAGAAGAACGCGACCTCGCGGCTGGTGAACGAGTTGGATCGCCAGATCGGCGCGCTTGGCACCCAACTCGATTCGATCACCCTGGATCTCCTGATCGCCCAGGACGCCCTGGCGGAGAAGCAGGCCGTCCGCGAACGGCGCATCGTGGAGGTCTACAAGCGCGGCCCGCTCTGGGTGTTTCAGGTACTGCTCGTGGCCGAGTCGTTCGGCGACCTCCTGAGCCGCTACAAGTACCTCCACCTCATCAGTCGGCAGGACCAGGCGTTGGTCACCGAGGTGGCCGTGTTGCGGGACCGGATTGCCGAAGAGCGCCGCCAGGTGGCGACGGTCCAGGGCCTCGTGACGCGCAACCGGAGCGAGCGTGAGCGTGAGTTGAATCGCTTCCAGACACTCGAACGGGAACGCACCCGCAACCTGCAGCAGACCAGGGGGGCCGCGGAGCGCGCCTCGGACCGGCTGACCGAGCTCGAGCGCACCGAAACCCAGATCAACACGCTCATCGCGAACCTCGAGCGGCGGCGGCGGGAAGCGGTGGCGGCTGGGAGGGCCACCTTCCCAGCCACGATCACGGACGCGAGCATCGGCACGTTGGAGTGGCCCGCGGCCGGCGGTGTGGTCTACCGGTTCGGCCGGAGCGCCGGCCCCCGCGGCACGGTCATCAGGCGCGACGGACTCGGGATCCAGGTGCCGGTCGGCACCGAGGTTCGCGCGGTGGCCGGCGGGGAGATCGTCGTCGCCGGTCCGATGAGCACGTACGGACCCACGGTCATGATCGACCATGGCGGAGGGTTCTACACCCTGTATCTGTACCTGTCGGCCGTCTCGGTGATCGCCGACCAGCGCGTGACCGGCGGCACCGTGATTGGCCAGTCTGGTGGGGCGGGAACCGAGGAGGGTCCGCACTTCGAGTTCCAGATCAGGCAGGTCCCGGGGAATGGTGGCCAACCCCTGCCGTTGGACCCGCTCAATTGGCTCAAACCCGTCAGGTAGTCGCCGTCAAGCCCGTCCGCCTCCACGTTTCTACAGCCTAAGTCAAGTATCAGTAGTTGTTTGGCGATCACGTGCGTCACGTTGGTGCGGATCTCGCATGTGACGGCATTATAGCGACATATAGGCGACTTATTCTTTACATTTCACCTGAGCATACAGCTCGGGGCGGGCGCTTGACATCGCCGTCTGCCATGATATCATACAAACGTATGAATCTAGAAACGCGGACCCGCCTCCTCCTGGAAGCGCAGCGCCTGTTTGCGCTGCGCGGCTTCCGGGGGGCTTCAGTCCGCGATATCACGCGATCCGCCGAGGCGAACCTCGGCGCCATCACGTATCACTTCGGCACCAAGCAGGCGCTGCACGACGCCGTCATCGAATCCGTTCTGGGCCAGCTGGCGGATCGTATGGAGGAGGCGGCACACGCCCCCGGCTCCAGCCCCGACCGCATCCGCGCCATCGTGCGGGCCCTTTTTGCCTTCTTCCGAGAGGCCCCCGACGTCCCGCGCCTCCTCATGCACCAGGTCGCGGGCGGCGCGGGCATTCCCGCGGTGGCCGGTCCGTTCCTGCGTCGCAACCTCGGCGCCATTACCCAGGTG